>JBOHDD010000437.1:0-13117 GCA_050699155.1 Nocardioidaceae bacterium | reverse complement strand
GCACCGGGCGGCTGGCGCTGCTGGTCGCGGCCCTGGCCCTCGGCCTGGTCGCGCTCGGGCTCGGCACCCGTCGTGCGCTGCGGCCCCCGTCGGGTGCTCAGCCGCCGGAGGGGTCACCGGAGTCCCGGAGGTAGCGGCCCCGGCGATGCACCAGCGGCATGTGCTGCTCCTCGGCGAGCTCCACACGCTCGAGGACCGCCTCGACGAGCAGCGCCCAGCCGACCTCGCGCGGTTCACCGTCAGCCAGACGGCATCCGGCCCACGTCGGTGCGTCCACCACGACCGGTCCCCATTCGGTGTCGGTCCACGACCCCATCCGAAACGGCCCACCCGGTGCGGGGGCCACACCGGCGAACGCGTCCGCGAGAGCGCGGTGCTCGTACGTCAGCAGGCTGATCGCCGCGGTGCGTGAGACCAGCAGGGCGTCGTACAGGTCGGAGTCGGGATCGACCAGCGCCAGCACGCGGCCGGGCTCGCCGTCGGCCACCAGCATCGAGGACACGGTCAGGCCCACCGGTCGGTCATGCAGCGTCGACGTCCACAGGCTGACACCCGAGGTCAGCCGGCCGCGCAGCCGGCGGACGGGGCTCCGCTCGGACTCGGGCGGCAGAAAGGGGTGGCCGCCGTGAATGGTCATGCCGGCTGTCCATGATGCGCCTCGTCCCCGATGGTGGTCTCCTCGCCGTGACCGGTCAGGACCCGGGTCTGCGGTGGCAGCGTCAACAGCCGCTCGCGGATCGACGTCACGATCGTGTCGCAGTCGCTGTAGGACCGCCCGGTCGCACCCGGCCCACCGTTGAACAGCGTGTCCCCGGAGAACAGCACGTCGAGCTCGGGCAGATGGAAGCAGCAGGCGCCGGGAGCATGCCCCGGCGTGTGCAGCACACGGATGGACACGTCGCCGAGGTAGAAGGTGTCGCCGTCCTTCAGCGCCCCGTCCGGCTCCTCCGAGTGCGTCATGTCCCACAGGACGCGGTCGTCGGGGTGCAGCAGGACCGGCGTCTCGGCACGTCGGGCGAGGTCGAGAGCCGCGTTGACATGGTCGTTGTGGCCGTGGGTGCACAGGATCGCCACCACGCGGCGCAGCCCGACGGCATGCATGATCGCGTCGGCGTCGTGGGCCGCGTCGACGACGATCACCTCGACGCCGTCCCCGACGAGCCACACGTTGTTGTCCACCGGCCAGCTTCCACCGTCGAGCTCGAAGGTCCCGGAGGTGACCACCTTCTCGACCTTGACCGGCATCAGAAACACCACGCTTCCTCGTCGACTCGTTCTCGTCGGCTCAGTGCAGGCTAGCCGGAGAGCCGGTCGAGATAGCGACGGGTGACCCCGGACAGACGCTGCCGGTCCTCTCGCAGCTGCCATGCCCGCCGGCGGGAAGCCAGTCCCAGGGCGAGGAGGGCGGCGAGCAGTAGCAGCCACGGGGACAGCACTCGCACCGACCTGCCCAGCTCGTCCGGCAGCAGCGCGGTGCCGGCCAGGCCGAGGCCCACCAGACCGGCCGCCGCCACCGCGGCCAACAGCCCTGCCACCAGCCCGGTCCGCATCTCCCCCAGCGCCTGCCCGACGGCACGGCGCGTCGCTCCGGTCGCGTCGGTGGCCAGGTCGGCGAGTACGACGTGCAGCAGTACCAGCACCCCGGCACCAGCCGCGGACATCAACGATCCGTTGCCGGACACCAGCAGCACACAGGCCAGCCCGACCACCAGCGGCACCACGGCGTGCCCGCGCAGCAGCGGCCGGTCCACCCACAGCGCCGGGAGCGTCAGGACCGCGACCACGGCGACGGCCTGCCCGGCCGCCGAGGCCACCGCCGCGACCCCCAGGGCGGCCAGGCCCGCGAACGCCGACAGCCCGAGCAGCACGGTGCTGGTGGTGAGTGCAGGACGCCTCATCGCCGGCCCGCCCGCATCGTGGGTGTCCCCGCCAGCCAGTCCAGGGACCCCGGGATCAGCTCGTCGTAGGACAGCACGCTGACACCGATCCGCGTCAGCGACGCCCGGGTGGCCCCCCGCTCGAGCCGCCAGATGCGCATCGCCAGGTCATCGGGCGGCGGCTCGGACAGCCTCTGGGCGTCCACGGACAACACGTCCACCACGACGACGGGGTGGTTGCGCTGCCGCAGGTCACGGATAGCCTCCAGCACGACCTCGTCGACCAGGGCGCTGAAGCAGATCACCAGCGCACCACTGGGCAGCACCGCCAGCGGAACCCGGTCGAGGCTCGGGTCCACGTAGGTCCGCGCCTGCCGCGCCTCCAGCAGGGTCTCGACGATCCGGTAGAAGTGCCGCAGCCCCGTCGTCGGGGTCATCCACCGAAGCATGCTGCCGAAGGCCACCACGCCGACCCGGTCCGCGTGGGTGAGGTACGCGTGCACGACGCCGGTCGCACCACGCACTGACAGGTCGACGGTGCTGCGCCCCGGAGGTCCGGTGTCGCTGATCGAGTCGATCAGCACCACCAGGTCGCCCATCCGCTCCTGGGCGTACTCGTTCAGCATCAGCTGACCGCGTCGGCTGCTCAGCCGCCAGTTCACCCGGCGCACCGGGTCACCGGGGAGGTGCTCCCGGATGCCCGCGAACTCGATGCCGGACCCCGGTGCGCGCGACACGTGCGGACCGAGGCGGGACAGCAGCACCGGCGGGCGTGGAACTGCGCCCTGGCTGTCGGCGGGCGGGAACACCGTCAGGGGCGGGCCGGGAACGGTCACCTCCGCACTCCACGCCCGCCCGCGGGAGCGCACACCCACGGTCACGGCCCCGCAGCGCCAGTAGCCCCAGCGACCCGCCTGCAGCATCCAGGTCGCCTCGGCCCGCGAGCCGAGCGCGACCCCGACGGTGTCACGGCGTACGGCGACGGGCTCCTCCGGCCGCAGCATCAGCCGCAGGGAGCCGGTGGGCTCCGCGCTGTGCACCCGAGCCGTCAGCGTGACCTGCTCGTGCTCGAACGTGCGCCCGGACCCGACGTCTGAGACGACCTCCAGCCGACCGGCGCGCGGACGCCGCAGCAGTACGGCGACGGCAACCAGCAGTGGCGTCGCCAGCACCACGAGAGCGGCGTTCTGCAGCAGCCCGGCGAGGATCAGCGCGACGAACGACAGCGTGACGAGCCGCCGCGTCAACGGGGACGCGACCCACTCGAGCTCGGGTGCCGCGGCGACGCTCACGGCTGCCAGGACCGAACCGAGGAGCTCGGGTCGACGACGGGGGTGGCCACCCGTCCGAGCACCTCGCGCACGATGTCGTCGCCGGTCACCCGTGCCACCCACATCTCCGGTCGGAGCACGAGCCGGTGGCCCAGCCCCGGCACGGCGACCCGCTTCACGTCGTCAGGGGTCACGTGCTCGCGCCCGGCGAGCACGGCGGACGCGCGGGCCAGCTGGGTGACCGCCAGACTGCCGCGCGGGCTCGCACCGACCACGGTCTTGGGATGCTCCCGGGTGGCTCCCACGATCGCCACGATGTAGTCGAGCACGTCGTCGTGGACCTCCACCGCCTCCAGCGAGCCCATCATCGCCGTCAGCTCGGTCGCCGTGCAGACCTGCTCCAGCGCGACCTCGGCGCCCCGGTGGTCCAGCTTGCGTCGCACCATCGTGGACTCGTCATCGGCGTCGAGGTAGCCGATGGCGGTGCGCAGCAGGAAACGGTCCAGCTGGGCCTCCGGCAGGGCGTAGGTGCCTTCGTACTCGATGGGGTTCTGCGTCGCGAGCACCGTGAACGGCGCCGGCAGCCGGTGGCTGACGCCGTCCACGGTCACCTGGTGCTCGGCCATCGCCTCCAGCAGTGCTGACTGCGTCTTGGGCGGGGTGCGGTTGATCTCGTCGGCCAGCAGCAGCTGGGCGAACAGCGGACCGGGCCGGAACACGAACTCCCGACTGCGATGGTCGAGCACCACCGCTCCGGTGAGGTCCTGCGGCAGCAGGTCAGGGGTGAACTGCACCCGGCTGAAGGACAGCCCGAGAGCCTGCGCGAACGACCGTGCCAGCATCGTCTTGCCGAGACCGGGAAGGTCCTCCAGCAGCACGTGCCCACGGCTGAGGACGCCCATCCATACCAGCGCGAGAGCGTCTCGCTTTCCGTAGATGACCCGTTCGACCTCGTCCAGCACCCGAACGCTGCGACGGTGGGTGTCCGCCGGGCTCAACCTCGGCACCTCACTCACAGCGTCTCCAAACTCACAGGGTCTCCAAGCGCTCGACGATGCGGGCCAACCTGGCCCGGTCGACGCCGCCGTGCCCTCGCTCGCGACTGACCGGACGGCGTGGGTCGAGCAGCTGCCACGCCTCCTGACCGAGGAGGGCGGCCGCGCGGTCCGGGTCGTTGTGCAGGTCGACGGCGTGCCGCTCGAACAGCCGGGAGGCCGCGACGCGCTCCAGGCGGCGACGCAGGCCGAAGTCGAACTCGCGCCCGCTGTGCCTACCGAGCGCGACCGCATGGCGTACGTCGTCGTACGACGGCAGCTCACCGGCGGCCACTCCGGGCGCAGGACCCCGGCCGGGTCGACGGGATCGGGGGAGCTGCAGCAGGTCCGCGCGCCAGGCGACCAGCTCCACGGCGACCAGGACGGCCCCGGTGAGCACCAGCGCACGCGGCCCGAGCAGGAACGCCGTCACCCAGGCCAGCACGAAGAGTGCGGCGTGGGCGTGGTCGAGATGCTTCACGACGGGACCAGTGCGGTCTCGAGGTCCTGCTCCAGCACCGCCAGACAGCCTTCGGCCCGTGTCAGCGCGTCGCCGGGCATCGGCTCGTGGGAGAACCTGGCCTGGTGGAACAGGGTGAGCAGGTCGGTGACCTCGGGCTCCGAGCCGAGCACGTGTGCGCTCACCGCCGCCAGCAGGAACTCCGTCGGTGTCTGGCTCGCCTCCCGCCGCGGCCCGCGCTCGGCGATCACCGCCTCCAGTGCCGCGTAGGCAGCGATGATCCGCCGGCGAGCGTCCTGGTCACCGGCCAGGGCGTGCCGGGACCGGCGTACCGCGTCCAACAGGGTCTCCACCTCGGCCGCCAGGCGCGCGCCGCGGCCGTACCGAGGGTCGCGGAGCCGTCGACCGCGGCGGCGGAAGAGGCGACCGCGCGCGTCCCACAGCCCCCACAGGGCGAGGAGGAGACCACCGAGGAGACCGAGCGTGAGCAGGCCGACGACCACCTCCCCGAGGATGGGGACGCCGGGGAGCCGCAGGCCGGGCAGCGGGGTGAACCCTTCGGGGTCCACCAGGCGGTCGGGGTCGACGCCCACCGACGGCCGGGTCCTGGTCAGCAGGAGCACCGCCAGCACGGTGAGGACCGCCTGGAGAAGCAGCGCCTGCCGGAGGGCCCTGCGGCCGTTCGGCCGCGGCGAGGTGCGGAGGAGGACGGCAGCGACCGCCGCCACCCAGCCGACGGACGCCGCGGCGAAGACCAGCCAGTCCGTCGCACCGGTGCCCCACGTCAGCGGCAGCCCGGTGTCACCCCGGGTGCCGAGACCGATACCGGCGGTCGCGAGCAGGCCGACGACACAAACGCAAACAGCGCCCACCGACATCGGTGTGCGCTGCCCCCATGGCCCCATCAGGAGGCCCGCCGATCCTCAGTGGTTGTCGCCCGGTTGCCGCTGCTCGGGCACCATTCCTGTCAGTAGAGCCTTGACCTCGGACTCGCGGTAACGACGGTGACCGCCCAGGGTCCGAATCGAGCTGAGCTTCCCGGCCTTGGCCCACCGGGTCACGGTCTTGGGGTCGACTCGGAACATCGCCGCGACCTCTGCTGGTGTCAGCAGGGCCTCCGACTCCGACGCATGGGTGTTCATCAGCGTCCTCCTCATGGGCGCAGCAGGGGATCTGCGCGGGGGTGCGGGGTTGCAGCACCTCGTTGCATTTACATGATTGCACCGGCACGTGGGCTTTGCGAGGGGAT
This sequence comes from Nocardioidaceae bacterium, assembly GCA_050699155.1. Classification (GTDB taxonomy): domain Bacteria; phylum Actinomycetota; class Actinomycetes; order Propionibacteriales; family Nocardioidaceae; genus JBOHDD01. The sequence goes on along the minus strand of JBOHDD010000437.1, from coordinate 7,226 downwards.
GTCTGTATTTGCACGGACCGGTCATGCAAAATCTAGACTAACTGAAACGCTTTCACATTCACCACCGTTGTGTGTCCCTCCACCGGGTTCGACCTAGTTCGCGTGCTCGGCCATCCGGACCCTTCGCCAGCGCTCGATCACCCGCTCATAGCACGCCGTCGCGTCGGTGACATCACCCCGTGACAACGCCGCGACAGCCTGTGAGACGTCGGCGCAGGACACGTCCTCCTCCATCCGGTCACCGAGCAGCTGGGCGACGCCTGCGTAGTCGAGCTCGATCCGCGAGTGCGGGTGGAACGACTCGAGCCAGGTGCCGAGGTCGGCGAGCACGTCCACGATCGGCTCGTCCTCGAACGCACGGCGTACGACCGCGAAGGCGTTGGCGATCCGCTTGCGTGCCTGCACGATCGGCACCCGGTAGCGCACGCTGGCCTGGCCGTCGACCTGGTACGACTCGCGCTCGTCCGGGTCGACGAGCAGGAACCACGCCGGTGGGACCTGCCAGGTGCGCTGCCGGATGTGCGGCACCGCGTCCGGGTGCTGGTTGCGCCAGCTCATGAAGTCGGGGCTGACATGCTCCAGGCTGCCGGGAGCGAGCAGCCGCAGCTGCTGGTCGCCGATCTCGTCGATCAGCTCGGCGAGGGCGAGCCAGGAGCGCAGCCTGATGTCGTGCGGGCAGACGAAGACGTCACCACCCTCACGCAGCACGTACGCACTCCCGTCCACCGGAGTCGGTGAGGCCAGCGCCGGCAGCTGCAGGATCGCGGTCAGCGACTGCTGCTGCTCGGCGCGCACGGTCATCACCGTGTCGGTGGCCCCAGCCTCCGCACGGGCGTACGACGCCCAGCGAGCCGCCTCGGACGCCTCGAAGGCGGAGAGCGGCTCGTAGACCCGTAGGTAGGCCACGTAGGGAACCACGCCCCGAGGCTAGCGGCTTTCGTCCTATCGTGGTGACAGCGCCCCGCACCACCCCCGCGGGTCACTGACACCACAACGCCATAGACGAAGGGGTCACCACCGTGACCGGACCAGCAGGGCACCCCGCCACCCCCGGGGCGGCAGCCGGCGTTTTCGGCAGGCACTCCGGACACGAGCAGGTCGTCTTCTGCTCCGACGAGGCCACCGGGCTGCACGCGATCATCGCCATCTACTCCACCGCGCTGGGACCCGCGCTCGGCGGCACCCGCTTCTACCCATACGCCGACGAGGACGCCGCACTCGAGGACGTCCTCAACCTGTCCCGGGGGATGGCCTACAAGGCCGCCCTCGCCGGTCTCGACCTCGGCGGCGGCAAGGCGGTGATCATCGGGGACCCCGAGGTGGTCAAGTCCGAGGCGCTGCTGCGCGCGTACGGCCGCTTCGTGCAGTCGCTGAACGGTCGCTACTACACCGCCTGCGACGTCGGCACCTACTGCTCGGACATGGACGTCGTCGGGCGCGAGTGCGACTTCGTCACCGGCCGCACGGTCGAGCACGGCGGCGCCGGCGACTCCTCGGTCCTGACCGCCTTCGGCGTCTTCGAGGGCATGCGCGCCTGCGCCGAGGTCGCCTGGGGGTCGGCGAGCCTGACCGGGAAGCGGGTGGGCGTGGCCGGTGTCGGCAAGGTCGGGCATCACCTGGTCGAGCACCTGTTCGCCGACGGCGCGGAGGTGGTGGTCACCGACGTCAGCGAGCATGCGGTCGAGCGGGTGCGGCAGGGGCATCCGTCGGTGGAGGTGGTCGCGGACGCGGATGCGCTGGTCCGGTCCGACATCGACGTCTACGCGCCGTGCGCACTCGGTGGCGCGATCTCCGACGACGTCGTCGACGTGCTCAAGGCGAAGGTGATCTGTGGTGCGGCCAACAACCAGCTCGCGCACGAGGGCATCGAGAAGATGCTGGACGCCCGCGGCATCCTCTACGCGCCGGACTACTGCGTGAACTCCGGTGGCCTCATCCAGGTCGCCGACGAGCTCGAGGGCTTCTCGTTCGATCGCGCCAAGGCACGGGCCACGAAGATCTTCGACGCGACGCAGCGGGTGTTCGAGCTGGCGGCCGGGGAGGGTGTGCCGGCCGCGGTCGCCGCCGACCGGCTGGCCGAACGCAGGATGAACGAGATCGGTCGCCTGCGCGGGATGTGGCTGCCCTGATCGGGCGCTAGTGACGTCTCGCCGACTCGGCGTCGTCGTCGGCGTACGGGTCGTGGGAGTCCTCGGACTCCTGACCTGAGGACTCGTCGACCTGAGATCCGTTGTCGCCGTGGAGCTCTCGCTGGAGCTGCTCGAAGTCCGTCTCGAAGGTGCGGTACTTCAGGTCACGGGCGACCTTCGTCTGCTTGGCCTTGGCACGGCCGCGCCCCATAGGGTCGACCCCCTCGCACAGATGGGCCGGGGCCGGCTCCCGTGGGAGGGCCCGGGCTGGCGTTTTCATCGTCTCGTGATGTCAACGGTACCTGCCCGACCCCCATTCCCGCACACCGGCCCCGGATTTCGGCGGGCGACAGCGCGGTCGCCGGTGGCGGCCGAACCTCAGGCGAAGTCCCCGTGCAGCCGCACGCCCGCGTCGCCCGCGAGGACCTCACCGCACACCCAGGCGTCGACGTCTGACTCCTGCAGCACCGCCACCGCGCGGTCGGCGTCGTCGGCGGCCACGACCGCCACCATGCCGACACCCATGTTCAGGGTGGCCTCGAGATCGGCCCGCTCGACCCGGCCCAGGTCACCGAGGACCCCGAAGACCGGGTGGGGCGACCAGGAGCCACGATCGATCCGGGCGCTCAGACGGTCGGGCAGCACGCGGGCCAGGTTGGCCGCGAGCCCACCGCCGGTCACGTGCGACATCGCGCGTGTCTGCGTACGGCGGGCGAGGGCCAGGCAGGCCTGTGCATAGATCCGCGTCGGCTCCAGCAGCTCCTCACCGAGCGTCCGGCCGAGCTCGGGCACCTCCCGGTCCAGGGACCAGCCGGCCTCGCCGAGGAACACGTGCCTGGCCAGCGAGTAGCCGTTGCTGTGCAACCCGCTCGACCGCATCGCGACCAGCAGGTCACCGGCACGCACCCGTCCGGGGCCGAGGAGGCCCTCGGCCTCGACCACACCGGTGGTGGAGCCGGCGACGTCGTACTCGTCCTGCCCGAGCAGGCCCGGGTGCTCGGCGGTCTCGCCGCCGATCAGGGCACACCCGGCCGTGGCGCACGCCTCCGCGATCCCCTTGACGATCGCGGCGATGCGCTCAGGCACCACCTTGCCGGTGGCGATGTAGTCGGTGAGGAAGAGCGGTTCGGCGCCGCAGACCACGAGGTCGTCGACGAGCATCCCCACGAGGTCGAAGCCGATCGTGTCGTGCAGGTCCATCGCCTGCGCGATCGCGACCTTGGTGCCGACGCCGTCGGCCGAGCTGGCCAGCAGCGGGCGCCGGTACGACTTCAGTGCCGACGCGTCGAAGAGGCCGACGAACCCGCCGAAACCGCCGAGCTGCTCGGGCCGCCGCGCCTTGTCGACCCACACCTTCATCAGCTCGACGGCCTTGTCCCCGGCCTCGATCGAGACCCCGGCGTCGGCGTACGTGAGCGGCCGGCCGTCCGCGTCGTCCGGGCTGGTCACGGGTCTCCTCTACGGGCGGGACAGGGCATCGGCGGCACCGGCAAGGGGGGCGGCGAGCGCCGCAACGGACCCTTCCTCGACCTCCAGCAGGTGCTTGCCGAGCAGAGCGGGCTCGGGCAGGGCGACCGGGTAGACGCCGTCGAAGCAGGCCCGGCAGAGCCGGTCCTTCGGGACCTCGGTCGCGGCGACCAGCTGCTCGAGCGAGATGTAGCCCAGCGAGTCGGCGCCGATCGAGCGGCGGATGTCATCGGTGCCGAGTCCGTTGGCGATCAGCTCCGCGCGGGTGGCGAAGTCGATGCCGTAGAAGCACGGCCACTTGATCGGCGGGCTGGCGATCCGGACGTGCACCTCGCGAGCACCGGCCTCACGCAGCATGCGCACCAGCGCACGCTGGGTGTTGCCCCGCACGATCGAGTCGTCGACGACGACCAGTCGCCGGCCCTCGATCACGTCGCGGAGCGGGTTGAGCTTGAGCCGGATGCCGAGCTGGCGGATCGTCTGGCTGGGCTGGATGAAGGTGCGGCCGACGTAGGAGTTCTTCACCAGGCCCTGCCCGTACGGCGTACCACTGGCCTCGGCGTAGCCGATGGCGGCGGGGGTGCCGGACTCCGGAACCGGGATCACCAGGTCGGCCTCGGCAGGGAACTCCTGCGCCAGTCGGCGACCGATCTCCACCCTGACCGAATGCACCCGCTTGTCGCTGATGTGGGTGTCCGGTCGGGCGAGGTAGACGAACTCGAACAGGCAGCCCTTCGGTCGAGCCTCCGCGAAGCGGTGGGTGCGCAGACCGTGCTCGTCGACGGCGACCAGCTCGCCGGGCTCGACCTCGCGGACGAACGAGGCGCCGACGATGTCGAGTGCGGCGGTCTCGCTGGCGACCACCCAGCCGCGCTCCAGCCGGCCCATCACCAGCGGGCGGATGCCCTGCGGGTCTCGGGCGGCGTACAGCGTGCCCTCGTCCATGAAGACCATGCTGAAGGCGCCGTGCAGCTCGGGCAGCACCTGCAGGGCCGCCGACTCGACCGTGAGGTCGGGGTAGGACGCGAGCAGGGCCGCCATCACGCCGGTGTCGGAGGTCTCGACCTGGCTCGGCCGGTGCGGCAGGTCGAGCTCACCGCTCTGCTCAGCCCGCTTCGCGGCCTGCTGGGCGAGGTCGGAGGTGTTGGTGAGGTTGCCGTTGTGGCAGAGCGCGATCGAGCCCGTCGCCGTGGAACGGAACGTCGGCTGGGCGTTGCTCCAGGTGCTGGCCCCCGTCGTGGAGTAGCGCGCGTGACCCACGGCCAGGTGCCCCTTCAACGACTCCAGCGTGGGCTCGTCGAAGACTTGGGCGACCAGGCCCATGTCCTTGTACACGAGCGTCTGGTGGCCGTTGCTGACCGCGACACCGGCCGACTCCTGGCCGCGGTGCTGCAGCGCGTAGATGCCGTAGTAGGTGAGCTTGGCGACGTCCTCGCCGGGAGCCCAGACACCAAAGACCCCGCAGGCATCCTGCGGGCCTTTGTCCTGGGGGTCGAGGTCGTGGTTGAGCTGACCGTCACCGCGCGCCACGCCGCCGAGTCTAGGCGATGGCTCACGAATCCCCCGCACCCCGAGCCCCCTTCCGCCCCTCCTTCCGGCGAGAGGGCAAACTTGCGCCCGGTCTCACCGTATGGACTGATCTCAAGTCATGAGACGGTGCGCAAGTTTGCCTCCTCGGCGGGAGGGGCCCCGGCGGGAGGGGCCCCGGCGGGAGGGGCCTCGGCGGGAGGGAGGGGTGGTCAGGGGGTCGCCAGGTTCTGCAGGAGGAGTGCCTCGGCCAGGCAGACGCGCTCGAACTCCCCGAGGTGCAGGCCCTCGTTGGCGCCGTGTGCGCGGGTGTCGGGGTCCTCCACGCCGGTGACTAGGATGGCGGCGTGCGGGAACGCGTCGGCGAACTCCGCGATGAAGGGGATCGACCCACCGACTCCGACGTCGACCGGCTCGGCCCCGCACCAGGCCTCCCGGAACGCCGACCGAGCCGCGTCGTACGCCGGACCGGTCGCGTCCACCGCGAAGGGCTCGCCGGTCTCGCCTCGCCGGACCGAGACCTGCGCGCCCCAGGGCGCATGCGACTCCAGGTGCCGGGCGAGCGCCTCCCTGGCCCTCGCGGCGTCGTCGCCGGGTGCGAGCCGGAGGGAGACCTTGGCCTGCGCGACCGGCAGCAGCGTGTTCGAGGCCTCCGACACCCGAGGGGCGTCGACGGCGAGTACGGCGATGGCCGGCCGCGTCCACAACCGCTCGACCACGGGACCGCTGCCGATCAGGTCCACGCCCTCCGCGAGCCCGGCCTCGGCACGGAACCGCTCGACGGGGTAGTCCAGCTCGGCGGCCGGACCCGTGGTCAGCCCGTCCACCACCACGTTGCCGGCCTCGTCGTGCAGGGTCGCCAGCAGGCGGCACAGCGCGGTGAGCGCGTCCGGCGCCGCACCGCCGTACATCCCCGAGTGGATGGCGTGCTCTAGCGTGCGGACCTCGACGAAGCACTCTGCGAGCCCGCGCAGGGACGTGGTCAACGCCGGGGTGCCGATGTCCCAGTTGGCCGAGTCCGCGATCACGATCACGTCGGCGGCGAGCAGGTCGCCGTACGCCTCGAGGAACGTCGTGAGCGTCGGCGAGCCCACCTCCTCCTCGCCCTCGATGAACACCGTGACCCCGACCGGCGGCGTGCCGCGGTGTGCCCTGATCGCGGCCAGGTGGGCGGCGATCCCGGCCTTGTCGTCGGCGGTGCCGCGACCGAACAGACGCCCGTCGCGCTCGGTCGGCTCGAACGGGTCGGAGCGCCAGTCGCCGTGCGAACCCTCCGGCTGGACGTCGTGGTGCGCGTAGAGCAGCACCGTCGGCGCCCCCTCGGGAGCTGGGCGGCGGGCCACCACCGCCGGCTGCCCACCGTCCGTGGCGAGGATGCGTACGTCGGGCAGGCCGGCACCCTCGAACAGCTGTGCGGTCGCCTCGGCAGAACGGCGTACCTCACCGTGTCGGGCGGGGTCCGCGCTCACCGACGGGATGCGCACCAGCGCGTCGAGATCGGCGCGGACACCGGGGAGCACCTGCTGTACGGCGGAGTGGAGGTCGTCTGTCATGACCGAACCCTAAGGGTTGGCAATCTCTACTACGGGAGGTGATTGCTCCGTAACGGAGCGGGAAGGAACCTCGTTGGGAGTCTCGCGACCACACGCGGGTGTGGTCCTCGACGGAAGCGAGGAAGCATGCGCAAGCTCAGTGCAGTCGCCGCGACCGCGGCACTGCTGACGGCCGTAGGCGCCACAAGCGCCCAGGCGGGCTCAGCGGAGGCACAGTCGGCGGGGATCGCCGACGCCGACAGCCCGGACCGGATCGCGGGACAGTACATCGTCACGCTCGAGGACAGCACCGCGCTGTCGCAGGCGGTGACGACCCACAGACGCACGTTCGACGCCGCGGTGGGCCATGTGTACGACTCGGCGCTCAAGGGCTACTCCGCCACCATGAGCCGGGCGGCAGCCCAGCGTCTCGCGCAGGCACCCGGTGTGCAGTCGGTGCAGGCCAACACCAGGGTCGAGGCGACCGCGCAGTCGACGCCCACCGGGATCAACCGCGCCAACGCCGACGCGAGCCCCACCGCGAACATCGACGGCGGCGACCAGCGGGTGG
>JBOHDD010000436.1:0-4528 GCA_050699155.1 Nocardioidaceae bacterium | reverse complement strand
AGGATATGTGGGAGCGGCTGGGGCACCGACCCACCGTCGCCGTCGCCGGATGGCCGAGCGTCGACCCGGACCTGCTGGTGCGCGAGTCGGTGACCGCGATCGTGCAGGTGCAGGGCAAGCTGCGCGCCAAGCTGGAGGTCTCGCCCGACGTCGGCGAGGCTGACCTGGAGGCGCTGGCCATGGCCGACTCCAACGTCCAGCGCGCCATCGGCGGTCAGCAGGTGCGCAAGGTGATCGTGCGGGCGCCGAAGCTGGTCAACGTCGTCGTGGGCTGAGCGACTCCTGCCGGACGCTGTTTTGCGGCGCTTTGTTGTGGAAGGGTGTGTCCTCGTACACCACCCTGGGTGAGAGGACCCCGACGATGTCACTGCGTCGCACCGCACTGACCGCTGCCACCGCCACCGTCTGCGCGATGACCCTGGCCGTACCGGCCGCCGCCATCAGCAGCTACAACTCCGAGCCCGCCCCTGAGCGAGCCGAGGTCGGTGCCTTCGTCGCCCAGTACGACCACGACGCCGACCCGGCGACCCCGGACCGTGTGCGCTGGGTGTGCAGCGGAACCATGATCGCCGACGACGTGTACCTGACCGCCGCCCACTGCACGACCGACTGGCCCGAGGGCACCCGGCTGGGAGTCTCCCTGGCACAGGACACCCAGGCCGAGATCGACCGCGCGACCGAGATGGGGCTCACCGGTGACGCGCTGTTCGACGCCGTGGCCGTCGAGGGTCAGCCGCACAGCGACCCGGCGTTCCCAGGCAGCGGCTCCGACTCGCACGACATCGCCGTGCTCACCTTCGACCAGGCCGGTGCCACCAAGCTGCGGCGCTGGGGTGAGTTCACGCCGGCGACGCTGCCCACGGCCGGGCAGCTCGACGAGCTCGGGGCGCGTGGTCTGGACGCGCTCGACTACCAGATCGTCGGGTACGGCACCCAGGAGGCGCAGCGCGGCAAGGGCGGCCACACCCACCCAGGCGGAGGCGAACGTCTGAAGGCACCCTCGAGCTTCGACGCCCTCAACGCGACCTGGCTGCGTCTCAGCATGATCGAGGCCAAGGAGAACGGGGGCGCCTGCTACGGCGACTCGGGTGGCCCGAACTTCGCCGAGATCGACGGAGACCTCGTGCTGTTCGCCACCACCATCACCGGTGACGTGCCCTGCTACGCCACCAATGTCACCTACCGGATGGATACGCCGTCCGCCCGGTCGTTCCTCGACGACTACGTCGCGCTGCCGTAGGAGGTGAGGTGGGGTCAGTCCGGGCGCCGGCTGGCCAGCACCACGAGGTCGCGGGTGCGCCTCGACAACGACCGAGCGACCGTCTCCAGCGGGCCGCGGCCGACCAGGGCGCTCCAGAAGATCCCGAACAGCACGGCGCCCGCCACGTGCCACCAGAACAGGGCTGTGCTTCCCTCTGGCGGCCCGACCTCGGTGTGCAGCCCCACCAGGTGCAGATAGTAGAGCGTCAGGGTCATGCCGCCCGCGGCGAACAGGACTCCGGTGACCCGTCCGGCGACGTGGCTCAGGAGTAGGCACAGGCCGAGGACGACCATCGCGCTGCCGATGGTCTGGAACAGGTCGAACGGCGTCCCCGAATGGGGCGCAGACGTGGTCAGCCACCACCACGAGGTGGTCGGTGTGGTGCCGAAGAGGCCGCGCACCAGCGCGTCGCCGACGCTCAGGATGTCGAACGGGCTGCTGTCCGGTGCAGTCGCGCGGAGCCGCTCGATGCCCCCGAGGGGGTGCAGCAGGTTCCAGGAACCGGCCCAGGCCGTCAGCGCCAGCGCCGCGCCCGCGATGGTGAGGCCGGCTGCGACCGACACCCGCCGTAACGGCAGCCGCCCCAGGGCCAGGCCGGCCAGCAGGTAGGCGAGCCAGGGGAAGGCAGGGTAGTAGCCGGTGAGGAACAGCTCGCTGAGCAGGTGCACCGGCTGCTGCAGCCAGGAGATGGTGGGGCTTCCCCCACTGCGCTCGGGCAGGTACTGACGCACCAGGTGGCTGACCACCGGTGCGAGCACGGCCCACGCGGCGGTGAGTCCCGCCAGGGCCCGCCACCCCAGTCCGAGGAACGGAAGACCCAGGACGAACAGCAGCGCGTAGTAGGTGAGGATGACCGCGATGCCGGTGTCCAGCCCACCCAGCCACAGCCCGAGGAGGCAGATCAGCGCGGCCCGGGCCACGATGCCCGCACGCGCCGCACCGAGGTGCGTCTCGCGAGCCGTGACGAGAGCAAGGCTGACTCCCGCGAGTACGGCGAACAGCGCAGCCGCGCGGCCCCCGCACAGCTGCTGCACCCAGGTGACGTGCTCGCCGTCGATGGTGTCGGGCAGCAGGTGCGTCGCCATCATCCCGAAGAGCGCCAGCGCGCGCGCCATGTCGACGCCGACGATCCTGCCCTGTTGCCCGTGCGGCAGCCCGCTCTGCCGAGCCGTGGTGTCGGTTTCGGCCACCGTGCGAGTATGCCCGATGCCGCCGGCAGGTCAGGCGTCCGCGCCGGTGGCGCGTGCCCGGGGTAGCCTCGCCGCCATGTCCAGCCGCATCGCCGTCGTGACCGACTCGACGTCGATGCTGTCTCCCGAGGTCATCTCAGCCCGCGCGATCACTGTCGTACCCCTGCAGGTCGTCATCGGCGCACGGGCGTACGACGAGGACGCCGACAGCGACCCGGGCATGGTCGCCGACGCGTTGCGTGCCAGAAGATCGGTGAGCACGTCGCGGCCGACACCGCAGGCGTTCCTGGCGGTCTACCAGTCACTGGCGAGCCAGGGCGCCGACGCCATCGTCTCGGTGCACCTGTCCGGGGAGATCTCGGGCACGTGTGAGTCCGCGCAGCTCGCCGCACGGGACGCTCCGGTCCCGGTCGAGGTGGTGGACTCGCGGCTGGTCGGCGCGGGAACGGGTTTCTGCGTGCTCGCGGCGGCCGACGCGGTGGCGGCGGGCGCGGACGTCGGTGTCGCGGGTGAGGCCGCACGCCGACGGGCCGCGGCGACCACCTCGCTGTTCTACGTCGACACCCTCGAGCACCTGCGGCGCGGCGGCCGGATCGGCGCGGCCGCGAAGCTGGTCGGTTCGGTGCTGGCCGTCAAGCCGCTGCTCCGGCTCGACGACGGGCGGGTGGTGCCGTTGGAGAAGGTGCGTACGTCGGCGCGCGCGATCAGCCGGCTGGAAGAGCTCGCCGTCGAGGCTGCCGGTGACGACGAGGTGGACCTCGCGGTCGCGCACCTGGCCAGTCCCGACTGCGCGCGGGACGTGGCCACACACCTGCGCAGTCGTGTCCCGGGGGCCCGCGACGTGGTCGTCGGCGAGGTCGGCGCAGTCGTCGGGGCCCACGTCGGCCCGGGCATGCTGGCCGTCGTGGTCGCGCCACGGGTCTGACGGACCGGTTCTGCCGCACCGCTGCCCACGTGGGCCGAGCTGTCCACAGGCGACCGGTTTCGGCCTGCCGTCGTGGTGGTCGTGCCGCTTAGCCTCCCGGGCATGAGTCTCCGCAGAGTCGCGCCGGAAGCCACGACAACCGAGGTGGCCCGGCGGCGGTTGAGCCAGCTCGGGGCCGAGCTGTCGTCGAGGTCCGCAGCGCCGAACGCGGTTCCGCCGGAGCCCGATCGGGACCCGGCGGAACCCGAGCCGGGGCCGGCCGGGGGCCCGGCGATGGGTGGCCGGCACGCCCGCGACCCGCTGCCGGCGGCGGTCCGTGTCCTGGGCTGCGGCTCGGACATGCTGCCCCCCGGACTCCAGGGGCGGGTCGGGGTCACGGCCCAGCACGTGACGGTGGTGGCACTGGTGCTGGCCGCCGCCATGGCCATGGCGTCCTGGATCGTGATCCGGTCCTCGCCCGAGCCGGTGCCGGCTCCCCGGCGCGCATCGTTGCAGCTGCCCAGCCCGGCCCGACCCGGCCAGCCGTCACCCGCCCAGGCTCCCCGCACGCAGGTCACTGCGGCAGCGCTCGTCGTGCACGTGACCGGCAAGGTGCGCCGAGCCGGCATCGTGGAGCTTCCCTCCGGAGCCCGGGTCGTCGACGCGATCGAGGCCGCCGGCGGTGCCCGCCCCGGTGTCGACCTCGCCACACTGAACCTGGCGCGTCCGGTGGTCGACGGTGAGCAGATCGCCGTCGGGGTGCGTGCCGTCGCCTCGGCCGTGGTGCCAGGTGCCGCGCCCGTACCCGGCGTCACGCCGACGGCAGGGGCCCCCGCTGCTCTGGTCAACCTCAACACCGCGACCCAGGCGCAGCTGGAGGAGCTGCCCGGTGTCGGCCCGGTGACCGCGACGAGCATCATCGAGTGGCGCACCGAGAACGGTGGGTTCAGCACCGTCGACGAGCTGCTCGAGGTCTCCGGGATCGGGGATGCGATGGTATAGCGGTAACCGCTAGACTGCAACCATGAAACCTCAATGCGCCGGCGTCTACGTCCGCATCTCCGATGACCGCGCCCACGACGCCGCGGGCGTGGGCCGCCAGGAGCAGGACGCCCGCGCCCTCGCCGAACGCCTCGGCTGGACCGTCACCGAGGTGGTCGTGGAGAACGACAC
>JBOHDD010000435.1:0-6823 GCA_050699155.1 Nocardioidaceae bacterium | reverse complement strand
GCCGTCGCCGACGGAGTACGTCGACGGCGACGGCCACGGCGATCACCAGCCCGATGACCACCTGCTGCCAGAACGCCGTGACGTTGAGCAGGTTGAGGCCGTTGCGGATCACCGCGAGGACCAGTGCGCCGATCAGCGTGCCAGACACCTTGCCGAGGCCGCCGGCCAGGCTCGCGCCGCCGATCACCACGGCCGCGATCGCGTCCAGCTCGTAACCGAAGGCCGCCTGCGGCTGGGCCGAGGCCAGCCGCCCCGCGAGCAGCAGGCCGGCCAGCCCCGCGAACAGTCCGGAGAGCGCGTAGACGACCACCGTGATCCGCTGCACCGGCAGGCCGGACAGGCGTGCTGCCTCCCGGTTGCCCCCGACGGCGTACATCGACCGACCCACCACGGTGCGTGCCAGCACGAAGGCCGCCACCAGACCGGCGACGACCAGGATGAGCACGGGCACGGGGAGCGGACCCAGGTCCTCGCCGAGCAGGACGACGGTGCCCGGCATCATCAACGGTGCGCCCTCGGAGACCACCAGGGCCAGTCCGCGCGCGATGCTCAACATCGCCAGCGTGGCGATGAAGGCGGGTAGCCCGATGTAGGCGACGGCCGCCCCGTTGACCATGCCGACCAGCAGACCCGTGGCCAGGCCGACCAGCAGCACGAGCGGCCCGGGAAGTCCGAGGCTGACCGAGGACCATCCGGCCACGATCGCGGCCAGAGCTGCCACACTGCCGACCGAGAGGTCGATGCCGCCCGCGACGATGACGAACGTCATGCCGAAGGCCAGCACCGCCACCACGGCGGCCTGGATGCCGACGTTGAGCAGGTTCTCCGCGGTGAGGAAGTCGGGTGTGGCGATGAACATCGCCAGGCACACGACCAGCAGCCCGACCAGTGCGCCGTTCTCCGCCAGCAGGTCGAGGACCCGGTCCCGCCCGGTGGCCCGGGCGGTCTGCTCCGCCGGGGAAGCGGTCTCAGTGGGCACGGGTCGACTCGACCTCCTTCGTGGCCAGTTCCATCACGGCGTCCTGGACGGCCTCCTCGGCGGCTAGCTCACCGACGAGTCGTCCCTGCGCCATCACCAGCACGCGGTCGCTCATCCCGAGCACCTCCGGCAGCTCACTGGACACCAGCAGCACCGCACCGCCGGCCTGGGACACGGTGTTGATGAGGTCGTAGATCTCGACCTTCGCCCCGACGTCGACACCTCGGGTCGGCTCGTCGAGCAGGAGCACCGTGGAGTCGGCGAGGACCCAGCGGCCGAACACGACCTTCTGCTGGTTCCCGCCGGACAACGACCTGACCGGCTGGTCCATCGAGCGGCGGCGTACCCGCAGCCGGTCGGCTATCTCCGTCGTACGCCGGCGTTGTCCGCGTGCGTCCACCAGGCCCCATCGCGACGTGGACGACATGGTCGCGTAGCCGAGGTTCTCGTCGACGCTGGCGCCGAGCACCAGGCCGGCGTCCTTGCGGTCCTCGGGGATGTGCCCGATGCCGGCGCGCACAGCCGCGGCCACGTCTGCGCGGGGGATCGGCTCGCCGTGTACGAGCACGACACCGTTGTCGTACCTGTCGGCGCCGGCGACCGCCCGGACGACCTCGGTGCGACCCGCTCCCACCAGCCCGGCGAGTCCGACCACCTCCCCGGGGCGCAGGGTGAAGGAGACGTCCTGGAACGCCCCGGAACGGGTCAGGCCGCGGACCTCCAGGACCGGCTCCCCGACCGCGTCGCCGTCTGCGTCGGCGTCAGGTGTACGCCGGGTCGGGTACTGATGGTCGATGTCACGGCCAACCATCAGGCGTACGAGCTCGTCCCGGGCGGCGTCGGCCGGCCGCTCGGCGACCTGGACGCCGTCACGCAGCACCGTGACGCGGTCTCCGATCGCGGCGATCTCGTCCAGGTGGTGGCTGATGAACACCATCGCGACACCGGCCGCACGCAGCTGTCGCATCACGGTGAACAGCTGCTGGGTCTCGTGGCCGGTCAGAGCCGCCGTCGGCTCGTCGAGCACCAGCACGCGCGCATCGAGGCTGAGAGCCTTCGCTATCTCGACGAGCTGCTGGCGCGCGACCCCGAGACTGCCCAGCCTGCGGTCCGGTGACACGTCGAGGCCGATCCGGTCGAGGGCCTCGGCAGCCAGCCGCCCCATGTCGGCGCGTCGGACCAGGCCGAACCGGCGCGGCAGGCGGCCGAGCAGGACATTCTCGGCGACCGTCATGTTCGGCACCAGTGCGAGTTCCTGGTGGATGGTGGCGATCCCGAGACGCTCGGCGGTGCGTGCGTCGCGGATCTGCACCGGTCGCCCGTCGACGAGCACCCGCCCGTGGTCAGGGGTGTGCACGCCGGCCACCATCTTGATGAGGGTGCTCTTGCCAGCGCCGTTCTCGCCCAGGAGGCAGTGCACCTCACCCGGGTGCACGTCGAGAGACACCCCTCTGACGGCTGCGGTGGCACCGAAGCTCTTGCTCACCGCCTCCAGCCGCAGGACCGCTGGCGCGAAGGTCATGGGCAACCGTTTGCGTGACGGTGTCCGGTTGTCAAGCACGCCCACCGGCGTGCCTTCCGGTTGTCGGGCAGGGGCAGGTCAGCGGCTCTGCAGCGCGTCCAGCGCCACCGCCATGGCGGCCGCGACGCGGAAGTCGAGGCGGGCGTCGGGCACGTCGACGGTGTAGCGGTCGCGGATCGCCCACTTCCGCTCGCTGCTCATCACCGGCTGCCCGGTCGCGGTGTCGGTGAAGTCGAAGTGGAAGACGAAGGGCACCCAGAACTCGCCCAGCACCGGGATGAACTCCCAGACACGCCGCAGAACCGCGATGAAGGGGCTGCGTTCCTGCCCGAAGGCCTGCACGTCACGCGCGGTCAGGGTCCAGCTCGACCGCAGCAGGCTCTTGCCGAACTCCTTGCGGAAGAACCCGAGGGGTTGGCCGTCGGCGTCGAACACGTCGTACCCGGAGCCCAGGTCGAGTCGCTTGCGGGCGCGGAAGGAGAAGACCGGCTGTGTCTTGGCGGTGTCGGCGTAGAACGTCACCTGCTCCTTGAACGCCATCCGCTTCTGCTGGGCGAACGCCAGCAACGGGCCCTCGGAGCCGTCGGCCTCGGCAGCCACGAGCTCGTACTGGTTCACCATCAGGGTGATCCGCTGCCGCAGGTAGAACCGCGGCACGTGCATGGTCGGCGGTTCGCCCTTCTCCGGTGCGGGGTGCTCCGGTACGGGCATCTCCGGGTGCGGTTCCGTCATCTGGTCAGTCTCGCATCACCGCGGCCGGTGTGGTGTTCGAATGACGGACTCGGCGGCCAAACGGGTGGCTGGGAGGGGCGCCGCGTGCGAGTCTGAGGGGAACTGCCGACCCGAGCACGGAGGTTGTCGTGGCTGACGCTCCATCCGAGCACCAGGATTCCGAACACAAGGATCCCGAAGACGTACGCCGCAAGTTCCGTGAGGCGCTCGATCGCAAGCACGAGCAGCACCACGCGAGCGCGGAGTCGGCCGTGCACGACGGATCGAACAAGTCGCACGGGGCAACCGAACCGAAACAGACGCGCCAGTTCCGCCGCAAGACCGGCTGAGGTCGCCGCGCCGACCGGCTGTCGTCACCAACAGGGCGGGTGCCGCTCATGCCAGGGGCTCGCCGCCTCGACCTGGGCGGCGAGTGAGAGCAGCACCTGCTCCTCCGCCGGTCTTCCGGCCAGCATCACCCCGACCGGCAGGCCGGCGTCGGTCCAGTGCAGCGGCAACGAGATGGCCGGCATGCCGGTGACGTTCCACGCCGAGGTGTAGGGCGTGAACCGCTTCTGGTTCTCGAAGTCGGTGGCGGGGTCGGCGTCGTCACGCAGCCCGCCGACAGGTGCGGGGAGTGCGGCCAGGGTCGGCGTCAGGACCACGTCGTACGGCGCGAGGGCGCGCAGCACATTGGCGGCGATCCGGCGCAGCTCGCCGAGGGCGAGACCGAAGTCCACGGCGGAGACCTCGCCGGCCCTGTCGCCGAGCCACCGTGTCAGTGGGCGCAGCTCCGGCCGCCGCTTCGGCGGGACGACCGACATCGCGCTGAGCACCGCCCAGCACGTCTCGAAGATCGGCACCGCGTCGGTACCGAGCGGGGCCGGGATGTCCTCGACCTCGTGGCCGAGATCGGTGAGCAGGGCCGACGCCTGCTCGAAGGCCACCAGGCACTCGGGAGCGACGTCGGTATCGGCGATCATCGGCGTGCTGGAGCGCGCCACCCGCAACCTGCCCGGAGCCCGGTCACACCAGGAGAGGTAGCTGCCGTTCGGGGGTGTCGCCGCAGCGGGCGTCGGATCTCCCACGGCGGCGCCCGCGAGCACGTCGAGCATCGCCGCGGTATCGCGGACCGTGCGGGTCAGCGGCCCGGACGTCGCCAGACCGACGACGTCGCCGTACATCGGCGCCGGGCTGATCCGGCCGCGGCTCGGCTTGAGCCCGACCAGCCCGCACACGCTCGCGGGGATGCGGATCGACCCGCCCCCGTCGGAGCCCTGGGCCCATGGGACGAGGCCCGCCGCCACGGCGGCACCGGAGCCGCCACTCGAACCGCCCGCACTCCGGGTCAGGTCGTACGGCGTGCGTGCCGGCGGCGCCACCTCTGGCTCGGTGTAGCACGGGCTGCCGAACTCCGGAGTGTTCGTCTTGCCGAGGCTGACCAGCCCGGCGTGCTCGAGCCGGAGCACGACCTCGTCGCTCACCTCGGGCACGTGGTCACGGAAGACCGCGGACCCGAACGTCGTGCGGACGCCGGCGGTGAGGTTCAGGTCCTTGATTGCGGTGGGTACGCCGAGCAGCTGCGGCAGCGTAGACTTGTCGTCAGTCAGACGGATACGGTCGTCGGCTCTCCTCGCGGCCTCGAGGGCCCGTTCGTCGGTGACGGTGACGAACGCACCGACCTGGTCGTCGAGTCGCTCGACCCTGGCGAGGTAGTGGGCAGTGAGCTCCGACGACGACACGTCACCACGCCGCACGGCGTCGGCCTGCTCGAGCGCCGTCAGGTCGTGCAGTTCGGTGCTCACGGCCGGAGGTGTTCCTCGACGCGCTGCACCTTCGCGGTGAGCTGGCCGGTGTGGCCCGGCCGGATATCGGCCTTGAGGACGAGCCCGACGCGCGGGGAGCGTGCGGCGACGACGTCGACGGCCTGCTTGACGACCGCCATCACCTCGTCCCACTCGCCCTCGATGTTGGTGAACATCGCGTTGGTCTCGGATGGCAGGCCCGACTCACGGACGACGCGGATGGCTTCGGCCACGGACTCGCCCACACCGCCGCTCTCGTCGGCGGAACCCGGACTGATGCTGAAGGCAACGATCATGGCCCAAGCGTGCCACCTGTCCGGTGGCGGCACCGCGAGCGGTGCAGGATGGTGGCGTGCGCGCGACCACCTACCGCTTCCGTTCCGCCTGGCACGTGCCCGCCGACCGGGACAGGATCTTCGACGTACTTGCCGACATCGGGGCCTACCCGCGGTGGTGGCCGCAGGTCCGCTCCGTGGACCGCGTCGACGAGGACACCGCCGCGTTGGTGTGCCGCTCGGTGCTGCCGTACGACCTGCGGATGCGCGCGGCGCGTGCCCGCGAGGACCGGGACTCGGGGGCACTCGAGGTCCGGCTGAGCGGCGACCTGGACGGGTGGTCGCGCTGGACTCTGCGTGGCGAGGGCAGCGGGACCGCGCTGCTCTACGAGCAGGAGGTCGTGGCACACGGCCAGATGCTGCGTCTTCTCGGTCTGGTCGGCCGGCCGTTCCTGCGGCTCAACCACGCGTGGATGATGCGCTGTGGTCGGGTCGGGCTGGCCGGCTGGGTGCGGGCGCGATGACCTGCACCAGGTCGAACCAGGTCTAGTCCGTGGGGGAGTCCTGCCGTACCCGCGCACGCGCACAGGCCGCCACCGCGTCCAGGTCGAGCCCGTAGGTCGGACCGTCCGTCCCGGCGTACTCCCGTATCCGGGCACACCCGCGGTCCACCAGCCGGGCGGCGCCGACTGTGTTGCCGCGCAGGGCATGGGTGAGACCGACACAGATCTGGGCGAGCCCCTGCCACAGGTCGCGCTGCTCGGGCGGTCCTGCCTTCCATCTGGCCTCGAGCACCTCGTGGGCGGCGAACGGTCGCCCCTCGTCCACGAGCTGGCGGGCGTACGTCAGTGACTCGTGCGGCGGCAGCGGCTCCTCGGAGACCGGCTCGACCCCCTTGCTGCCGTACGGCAGCGGCCGGCCGAGCTCGTCGCGCGGCCGTGCCTGACGTGCGCGACCCCCCTGGTCGCGGTCACGGTCACGGTCACGGTCGTGGTCTGCGTCGGCCACGGTCAGATGATCCCCTGCGCGAGCATCGCGTCGGCGACCTGGACGAACCCCGAGATGTTGGCTCCCAGCACGTAGTCACCTGGCCGGCCGTACTCCTCCGCCGCGCTGGCACAGCGCTCGTGCACCCCGCTCATGATCTCGGCCAGCCGCTGCTCGGTGTACTCGAACGACCAGGAGTCACGGGAGGCGTTCTGCTGCATCTCGAGCGCACTGGTCGCGACGCCGCCCGCGTTCGCGGCCTTACCCGGCGCGAACAGCACACCTGCCTCCTGCAGCAGACGCACGGCGTCCGGTGTCGTGGGCATGTTGGCTCCCTCGCCGACCGCGACCAGTCCCGTCTCGACCAGCCGCTTGGCCGCAACGGCGTCCAGCTCGTTCTGGGTGGCGCTGGGGAGGGCGACGTCGCAGGAGACGTCCCACACATCGCCACCACGGATGTAACGGGCGCCGTTGGCCCGGCGCTCGGCGTAGTCGGCCACGCGGAGACGCTCGGTCTCCTTCGTCTGTGTGAGCAGTTCGAGGT
>JBOHDD010000434.1:0-10863 GCA_050699155.1 Nocardioidaceae bacterium | reverse complement strand
TGCAGGGTCTGGTGCGTGTTCATGACGCCTTTCGGCTCACCGGTGGTGCCCGAGGTGGAGCCAAGGTGACACAGCGCGCGCGCGTCGACCTTCGGCATGCCGACTTCGGGGGCGTCCAGAAGCGACTCCAGGGTGGCAGTCCCGCCGTCGGCGGCGGGGACGACGACGTGCTGCAGGTGGGGCAGCCCCACCCGCAGGCGCAGGACGAGGTCGAGTGGGTGGTTGCTGCCGTATCGCTCGGTGACAACCACGACACGGGCGCGGGTGCGGCGCAGGATCACCTCGACCTCGCGCTCGCCGTAGGCAGCCGGGATTCCGCTGTAGATGGCGCCGACCTCGTTGATCGCGAAGATCAGCGCCGCGAAGTCGGCACGGTTCGACAGCATCACCGACACCACGTCGCCGGGGCGGACGCCGAGCGCGTGCAGCCCGCAGGCGTAGCGATGCGCCCGCTCGTGCAGCTCGGCGTAGGTCAGGCGGACGACGTCCGGCGACCCCGCGCTGCGGTCCACGGCAGCGACACGGTCGGGGTGCTCGCCGGCGGCCTCGGTCAGAAGGGAGTGCAAGGTGGTGTGCCGCCAGACGCCGGAGGCGGTGTACTCCTCGGCGAGCGCCGGGGTCAGCCGGCTGTCCGGACGGATGCCGGGGTGCTCCGGCGGTGGCGCCGTGGCGGTCGTCGTTCGCTGGAGGGTCACGACGGTTCTCCTCGATCGGGGGTGGTGGGTGTCGCCGACCGGCACGAGATGACGACGCGGCCGGTGAGCCCGCCACGCTGGACGTCCGCCAGGGCGGCACCGGCCTCGGCCAGCGGGTACGTGCGTGCCACGGGAACCGTGAGACGCCCCTCGGCGCTCAGGGCCAACAGCTCGGCGAGAGCGGCCTGCACGGTCTCGGCCTCACGGTCGCGGTAGTCGCTGACCTGCAGACCGAGGACGCTGATGTTCTTGACCAGGAGGTGACCGGCCTTGACGACCGGCACCTCTCCGGAGGCGAAGCCGATGACGACGACGCGGCCCTCCCAGGCAGTGGCCCGCATCGCCTGCACGAAGACGGCACCGCCGACGGTTTCGAGTACGACGTCAGCACCTCGTCCATCGGTGAGCCGGCGGACATCGTCGCGCAACGTGGCTCCGGCCACCAGGACGTGATCCGCACCCTGGGCGCTCGCGACCGCGGCCCGCTCCTCGTCACGGGCGACGGCCAGCACGGTCGCTCCCCATGCCTTGGCAAGCTGCACCCCGGCGGCCCCCACGCCACCGCCGGCACCGGTGACCAGCACGATCTCGCCAGGCTGGAGCCGGGCACGGCGTCGCAACGCGACGTGGGCGGTGAGGGAGGAGAGTCCCACGACCGCGGCCTCGGCCTCCGGGACGCCGTCGGGCAGCGGCACGACCTGGCCGGCCGGGACGACGACGAGCTCTGCGTAGCCGCCGTGTTCGACCTGCGCCACGACACGGTCTCCGATGGCCAGGGACGTGACACCGTCACCGACCGCGCGCACGGTGCCGGCGAGCTCCTTGCCGGGGCTGAAGGGCCTCGGCGGCAGTGTCTGGTAGGTGCCGGCCACGACGAGGACGTCGGGAAAGTTCACGCCCGCGGCCACGACCTCCACGAGCACCGTCCCCGGTACGGCAACGGGGTCGTCCACATCCACGATCCGCAGCGACTCGGGCGGTCCGAACTCCTCCACGACGGCGGCCCTCACGATGCCCCTCCGGTCCCTCGTACGTCGGTACTGCGCTGCCCCCTGCTGTCGAAGGTGAGGGCGTCCAGCCCGGTGCGCAGCCGCGGCGAACCGAGCGGACCCGGCGACGGGCGGAACTGTTCGGCGACCGGCACGGGCAGGGCAGCGACGTCGAACTCCTCCCCCACGACGCGGTGCGCGGACCGAGTCCGCAGGTCCTGCGTACGCGCTGCCTCCTCGAAGGTCGCGACCACACTGCAGCAGACGTCCTGGTCCGCGAACAACGACCGCCAGTGGTCCGCGGCGCGCAGCGCCACCCGCTCGGCGACCGCCTCGATGACCTCGCCCTCACGGCCTTCGTCGGCGCGCAGGTCATCCGGCAGCTCGACGAGGTCGCAGAAGCGCTGCCAGAACCGTTCCTCGAGCGGTGCCGCCGCGACGTGGCGTCCGTCCGCGGTTCGGTAGATCTGGTAACGGGGGCTTCCTCCGGTGAGCATGTCGGAGCCGGGCAAGGGCCAGGTGCCGCTGCCGGCGTACGTCGCAAGGTAGCCGTACGCGAGCACCCCGAGGTTGGGTGTCATCCCGATGTCCAGGTGGCAGCCATGGCCTGTCGTGGCGCGTAGGTGGAGTGCGAGCAGGATGTTGAGGACCGCGGGGTAGGTGCCGCCGGCGATGTCGGCGATCACGGTATGCGGGAGGTGGGGGTCACCGTCAGCGTCGACGACAGTGCCAAGCAGGCCGGACTCAGCCAGGTAGGTGAGGTCGTGGCCGGCTCTACCTGCGGACGGGCCGCTCTGCCCGTGGCCCGTGATGGAGCAGTAGACAATGCCGGGGTTGACGGCGCGGACGTGGGCATAGCCGAGACCGAGCCGGTCCATGACTCCCGGCCGGAACTGCTCCACGAGCACGTCGACGTCGCGGGCGAGCTCGAGGAGCCGATCCCGGACTTCGGGGTCCTTGAGGTCGACGGCGGCGCTGTGTTTGCCGCGGTTGAGCAGCGTGTAGTTGGCCGAGTCCTCGCCCAACCGGGGCCGGTAGCTGCGCATCTCGTCCCCGCGGGGTGGCCGCTCGACCTGCAGCACGTCGGCCCCCGCCTCCGCCATCAGGAGCGTCGCCAGGGGACCGGGCAGCAGGGTCGAGAAGTCGAGCACCTTGGTACCCGCGAGGGGACGGGTGTCGTCGGTCACGTGTCGGCCCCCACCAGAACGTCGGCGGCACAGCGGGCGGCGTCCGTGGCACCAGACGCGGCCCGTAGCGAGACCAGGTCGCGCAGGAGTCCCTCGACGCGGTACTCGACCATGTAGCCGTACCCGCCGTGGGACTGCACGGCGGCGGCCGCGACGTCGAGGGCATCCTCCATGGCCGGCGCGAGCGCGGCGGCCGTAGCCACCGGGTCGTCGACGTCGGCTGCGAGCGCCGTCACCAGGAGTCGCCGCACCGCTGTTACCTGGGCGGACAGGGACGAACGGACGGTGGGGAGATCTGTGAGCGGCCCGCCGAACTGCTCCCGCTCGCCGCTGTAGGAGACCGCCGCGTGTGCTGCCGCCTCCGCGACCCCGGCCGCCAGGGCGGAGGCGCCCGCGTGCAGGAGGATGCGGGCGCGCACGACGACCGGCCCGCGCACGACGGCACCATCGGGCAGGGTCCGCTGCACCGAACAGAAGTGGGTCATTGCGCCGTGGAGGCCGGTGCGGCCCAGCACCGGTCCGTGCTGCACGGCACCCGACGGCAGCAGTACGGCGGTCTCGCGGTCGGTGAGCGCCAGCACGCGGGGCTCGGCTGCCGCAGCGTCCACCCGACCGAGGACCCCGAAGACCTGCCCCCCGACCACGTCCACCTGTTCGTCGGTCGCGTCGACCACGGCGACGGGCTCGCCACGGTGCACATCGGCCAGGAGCGCGGGGGCGTCGACGGCGTCGGCGGCGTGGTCCGACAGGAGGAGGCAGGCGGCATGCGCCTGCACGGAGGCCCAGGCCAGCGCCGGCCACGTGCCAGCTAGCCGCGCCAAGGCCAGGAGCGTCGTCCGCCGGTCGGCCCCACCGCCCCCACCCGCCTCGTCGGCACCGAGCGTCCAGAGCCCATGGCCGGCAAGGACGCGCCGTGCTGCGGCAATGCCCTCCGGGTCGTGGTCATCGGCCCGCCGCAGTCGGTCGTCGACGAGGTCGTCAACGAGGTCGAGGACGGCCCGCCCGTCATCGTTCAGCGCGGGGCCCCACCAAGTTCGTCTCATGACCAGAAGGTCTCCTCGTCCGGGGTCCGCTTTCCGGCGAATGCGCCCGCAACCTCGTGGGCCTCGCGGGTGGTCAGGTAGAGCGTGAGCTGTTGGTCGTGTGCCATCCGGGCCTGTCCACCCACGCCGTGGTGACGGGCGGAGAAGGCGGCCTTGAGAGCGCCGATGGCCATCGGGCCACGGGTCGCGATCTCGGCGGCGAGCTCCTGTGCGCGGCCGACCAGATCCCCCGAGGGCACGACCTCGTTCACCAGACCCATCCGCAGCGCCTCGTCGGCAGAGTACTTGCGGTTGAGGTACCACATCTCCTTCGCGCGCTTCCGCCCGATCGTGTCCTCCAGGTACCAGGTGCCGTAGCCCGCGTCGTAGCTGCCGACCATCGGGCCGACCTGCCGGAAGACGGCGTGCTCGGCGGCGATGGACAGGTCGCAAACTGTGTGCAGCACGTTGCCGCCCCCGACCGCGAAGCCGTTCACGGCTGCGATGACCGGTTTCGTCACGGTGTCGATCGCCTCGTAGACGTCGAGGATCGGCAGCACCTGGGAGTAGTCGAGCGATGTCGCCTCGTCGTGCTCTCCGCCGATGCAGAAGAACCTGTCGCCGGCCCCGGTGAGGACCGCGGCCCGCAGGCGCGGTTCGGTCCGGAGGTGCTGGAGTGCATCCTTGAGCTCGAGCAGGGTGCGGGCCCGCAGCTTGTTGCCGGCGTCGGGCCGGTCCAGCGTAATGGTCAGGACCGGCCCTGAGATGTCGGCCCGGATGTCGGTGAAGTCGCTCATGGGTCCTCTCACTTCTCGTACTCCCCGTGGAAGCCCCGTCCGCTCTTCCGCCCCAGGTATCCGGCTGCAACCATCTGCGCCAGCAGCGGCGGCGGGGCGAACTGCGGGTCCATGGTGGCGTCGTACGCGGACTGGGTCGCGTGGCTGTGCACGTCGATGCCGATGAGGTCGAGGAGCGCCAGCGGGCCGAGCCGGTAGCCGAGGCCCAGCTCCAGCGCGGTGTCGATGTCCTCGGCGGAGGCCAGCTCGTCGTCGTACTCGGCGACGACGTCGTTGAGGTAAGGCATCAGCAGGCGGTTGACCAGGAACCCGGGTCGATCCTTCGCCTGCACGGGGTCCTTGCCGAGGGACTCCACGAAGCCGATCAGGCGTGCGACGACGTCGGGGGCGGTCTGCAGAGCCCGCACGACCTCGACCAGCGCCATCACCGGCGCCGGGTTGAAGAAGTGCAGGCCGGCGACACGCTCGGGCCGCGGCAGGTGCCCGGCGATGTCCGTCACCGACAGCGCCGACGTGTTGGTCGCCAGGATCGTCTCGTCCCCCACGACGTCGGCCACTCTGCCGAGCAGGTCGACCTTGACCTCTCGGCGCTCGGTGACCGCCTCCACGACGAGGTCCACTCCGGCGAGGGCGGAGACCTCCGTGGTGCCGCGGATCCGGTCGACTGTGGCGTCGCGCTCCTTCTCGGTCAGCTTGCTGCGGCGTACGCCGTCGTCGAGCATCTTCTCGACGCCCCTGGTGCCCCGGTCGAGGCGCTCGGCCTCGGACTCGAGAACGACGACGTCGCGGCCGGTGGCAGCCACGACCTGGGCTATGCCGCCGCCCATGGTGCCGAAGCCGAGGACGGCGACGCGGTCGAACTCGCTGTCAGGCACCGAAGGACCTCCTGTTGTCGTAGGTGTAGAAGCCACGGCCGGTCTTGCGCCCGAGGTCCCCGGCGGCGACCATCCGGTCGACGAGTGGCGGAGGGGCGAAGCGGGGCTGGTGGAGCTGCTCGTACAGCCGCATCGACACCGCCTGGTGCACGTCGAGACCGACTACGTCGAGCAGCTGGAACGGACCCATCGGGTGCCGCAGCGCCCCCACGACGGCGCGATCAATGGACTCGACCGTGCCGTGACCCGCCTCGAGCGCGCGGATGCAGTTGTTCTCCCAGGGGATGAGGAAGCGGTTCACAATGAAGCCGGGTCGGTCCTTGGTCAGCACCGTCGTCTTGCCGACACCCTCCAGGAACTCCCGGGAGCGGGTCGTCACCTCGGGAGCGGTGTGCCGGCCCTCTGCGACCTCCACGAGCCTCATGAGCTGGGCAGGGTTGCAGTAGTGCGTGCCGACCACACGTTCAGGACGCCGCGACCCGGCAGCGATCGCGGTGACCGACAGCGTCGAGGTGTTCGTGTGCAGAAGTGCGTCCTCGGAAACCACGTCATCGAGCTCGCCGAGCAGGCGCTGCTTGAGAGCGAGCTCCTCGAACACGGCCTCGACCACCACATCCGCAGGCGCGACGTCGACCAGGTCGGTGCTACCCGTGAGGTTGTCCCGAGCCGCGCGGGCCTCCTCCGTCGTCAGCTTGCCCAACGAGGCACCCTTGTCCAGGAAGCCGGTCGCATTGTCCAGACCGCGCTTCACCGCGTCATCGGACACGTCACGCACGATCGTCCGATGTCCGGCCCGGGCGGCCACGAGGGCGATGCCGACGCCCATCGTGCCTGCGCCGAGCACGGCGACGGTGAGTTTGCGAGCAGTCATCGGTGCTCCTCTCCAGGGTGTGCTCGTGCCCGTCATCGGGCCGTCTGACCACCGTCGACGACAACGGTCTCGCCGGTCATGAAATCCGAGGCGGGGCCGGCCAGCAGCAGCACCCAGGGTGCGAGCTCCTCCGCTTCGCCCATGCGCCGGGCGGGGACGGAGCGCAGTACCTTTGCCTGCGCATCCTTGTCGGCGCGGAGCTCGGCGTTGAGGTCCGTCGCGACGTAGCCCGGCGCCAGCGCGTTGACCTGGACGTTGTGACTCGCCCACTCGACGGCCATGGTGCGGGTGAAGGACACGACCGCCGCTTTGGAAGCGCAGTAGGCGGCGTGACCCGGAACGCCCTTGAACGCGAAGTTCGAGGCAATGTTGATGACCTTGCCCGAGCCCTTTGACACAAGGTGCCTACCGGCGGCCCGGGTCGCGAGGTACGTCCCGCGGACGTTGGTGTCGAACACCAGGTCCCACTGCTCCGGGTCCTGCTCCAGCAAAGGTGTGCCGTCGATGGTCCCGGAGCTGTTGACCAGGACGTCGAGCCGACCGAACGCGTCGAGCGTGCTGTCCACGAGGCGCTCAACGCCATCTCGGTCGGTGACGTCGGTCGGGACGACGAGCGCACGACACCCGAGGGCTTCGACCTCGCCGGCCACGCTCTCGAGCTGGTCCTTGCTGCGGGCCGCCAGGGCGACGTCCGCCCCGGCCCCGGCGAGGCCGAGTGCCGCGGCCCGGCCGATGCCGCGCCCAGCGCCGGTCACTATCGCGGTCCGCCCCCGCAGGGTCTCGTCGGTCACGGGAGGGCCTCCTTCAGGCGCCGGGCGGTGTCGCGGGCGACCAACAGCCGCTGTACCTCGTTCGTGCCGTCATAGATCTGGGTCACCTTGGCGTCGCGCAGGTAGCGCTCGACCCCGAGCTCGGCGAGGTCGCCCGAACGGCCGAGGACACGCGTCGCCGCGGTGGCGACGGACCACCCGATGTCGGTGCAGGTCTGTTTCATCAGCCCGATAGCGCCGCCGTCGGCCTCGCCACGGTCGACCTGCCTCGCCACGCCAAGCAGCACGAGACGAGCCTGCAGGATCCGACCGCGCAGATCCGCCAGCTCCGCCGCGACGCCAGGTGGCAGGTCCGCCCCGTGCGCCCGATGCAGGGCCGCGAGCGCATGGGCGTAGGCGCCGCGGGCAAGCCCGACACCTTGCGCCGCGGCGCTGATCCGCGACTTGGTGACCGAGCGGACGACGATCGACCAGCCGGCACCTTCCTCTCCCAGCCGGTGTGTCACCGGTACAGGGGTCTCCTCGAGGCTGATCTCGGCGGTGCTGGAGCCGTGCATGCCCATCTTGTCCAAGGGGCGGCCGCGGCTCAGCCCAGGCGCGGAGCCGTCGAGGGCGAAGGCGGTGATGCCGCGACGGCCAGCGCCCGGGTCGAGTGTCGCGAAGCACACGATGACGTCGGAGCGGTCGCCGGTGGTGATGAAGGTCTTGCTTCCGGCGAGCGTGTAGCCCTCTCCATCGTCGCGCGGCCTGGCCGTGGTGCGCATCGCGGAGGCGTCACTACCGGCGGAGGGCTCGGTGACGGCAAGCGAGCCGTAGAGGCTGCCATCGACCAAGCCGGGGACGTACCGCTCGATCACTGTCGGCGTCCCCGCGAGCAGGAGGGGGTAGGCCACGTGCATCTGCGTCATATAGATCAGGCTGGTCGCGCCGCAACCTGCGGCGATCTCCTCCATGGCCAGGGCGTAGGCGACATGGGTGTCGTCGGTGCCGCCGTATCGTGCCGGCACCAGCAGGCCACCGAGGCCGACGGCGGCCAGCGCTCGGTAGCTCTCGTGGGCGAACGTGTGCTCGCGGTCGACGTCGGCGGCGCGGGGCGCAACCTCCTCGGCGACGACGCGCCGGGTCGCCGTCCTCACGTCGCGCTCTCGGCCTTCGAGACCTACGTCGGCGGCACCCTCGTCGAGCGCGTCGTGCAGCGCCAGGTAGGCCGTGGGGTCGGTGTCGAGAGCGAGGTGGTCCCCGCCGGTGGGCGGCGTCGTGTTGGTCACGTCGTCCCCCTGGTGTCGGGCCTCGGGAACGACGGCGTGCGCCGCTCGCGGAACGCGGCCACGCCCTCCGCGGCCTCGCCGCTGCCGACCGCGAGCCCGGCCAGGGCACTCTCGAGCGCCAGCCCGGTCTCCAGCGGCCCGTCGACACCACGGCGTAGCGCCAGCAGAGCCAACCGCACGGCTCGGGGTCCCTGGCTCGCGATGCGACGTGCCAGGGCGTACGCCGCAGCGGACAGCTCGTCCACCGGCAGGGGCGCTACCGGGGTGAGCCCCAGGTCGTAGGCACGCTCGGCCGTGATGCGCTGGCCGGTGAGGATCGTGTGCGCGGCCACGGGCAAGCCGACACGCCGCGCGAGCCGCTGCGTGCCGCCGTACCCGGGTATCAGGCCTAGGCCGGTCTCGGGGAGACCAAGCTCCGCGGGCTGAGCGAGCACCATGAAGGTGCACGCCAAGGCAAGCTCGAAGCCGCCGCCAAGCGCGAGGCCGTTGACCGCGGCGATGACCGGGACCGGGCTTGCCTCGAGTCGCGCGATCACGGCCTGCCCGGTGCTCAGCAGGTCGTGAGCGGCCGCCGCGTCGAGGCCCGCGATCTCATCCAGGTCCGCACCAACGCTGAAGGCGCGGGGCCCGCTGCCGCTGAGCACGACGACTCTGTCGTCGGGTCCGATGCCCGCGACGAGGCGGTCAAGCGCTGTGAGAACCTCCCCGTTGAGCGCGTTGAGCACGTCGGGACGCTCGATGTGGCCCGTGACGATGCCGTCAGCGCGCTCGACTGAGAGCCCGGCGCCGCTCATCGGTCCCCCTGTCCGACTGCCTCCCACGGCGTCTCGACGGCGTCGCTGCGCAGCAGCTCGTCGATCTCGTCGTCCGCAAGGCCACACTCGCGCAGGATCTCCACGCTGTGCTCACCGGTCTCCGGGAACCGCTCGTTGCGTGGCTCCGGCTGGCTGCCGAGACGGAAGGGGCTGTGCACCCCGTGGAGTTCGCCGTCGAAGCCGGGCACGGGCAGCAATGAGCGCCGCGCGAGGACCTGCGGATCCGTCGTGACCTCGGAGAGTCCCTGCACCAGGGAAGCGGGCACACCGGCCTGCTGCAGCACCTCGAGCCACTGGCCCGCGGGCCGGCGGGCCAACACCTCGGCGATCCGCGAGACGACCTCGGCACGGTGATCGCGGCGTCCCGCGTTGCTGCCCAGGCGCGAGTCGTCGGCGAGGTCTGCGAGCCCAACGGCGTCGCAAAAGCGCCGCCAGATCACGTCGTTGCCGACCGCGACCACGACGTCGCGGTCAGCCGTGGCGAAGGACTGGTAAAGGGCGAGCACGGAGTCGGTCCCGCCCGAGGGTGCGGGCTCCGGCTCACCCGCCAGGTACGCGGCGATCCGCGGTGCCATCAGGGCAAGGTCGGAGTCGAGGAGGGAGACGTCGACGAGGTCACCGACGCCCGTGGCGCGTTGCCGTACGACGGCTGCGCTGATCGCGAGTGCCGCCGCCATGCCGGTGACGATGTCCGAGAGCGCGGTGGACACGCGTTGCGGAGAACCGCCTGCCGGACCGGTCACGGACATGAGACCGGACCGCGCCTGCGCGACGAGGTCGTAACCCGGGAGGTGCGCGTGCGGACCGGTGAGGCCGACGCCGGACATGGCGCAGTAGACAAGGCGCGGGTGACGCGCGCGGATCTCGGCCGGCGCGAGGCCGATGCGGGCCAGCTTGGTGGGGTTCAGGCTCTCGACGAGGACGTCGGCGCCGGCCACGAGGCAGTGCAGGGCATCGAGACCGCCGGGCGAGCGCAGGTCAAGGGCGATGCTGCGCTTGTTGCGGTTGGCCGACGCGAACCAAGCAGAGGCGCCGCCGACGAACGGCGGGCCCCAGGACCGGGCGTCGTCACCGCGCCGCGGCCGTTCCACCTTGACGACGTCGGCTCCCAGGTCGGCGAGGTACATCGACGCGGTGGGCCCCGCGTACGACGTCGACAGGTCGACGACCCGAAGGCCGTACAACGGTGGGCTCGCCGGGGCGGGGCCCGCGTTTGCTGCCGAGCTCACCGCTGTCCCTCCGCGACGCTGTCCATGCCGAGAAACGTAGGGAGATGTGGACCGGAGTGTCAAGGTCCGACATTTACGTTTCGATGGAAGAAGCGACCCGTTGTTCTAGCTGTGCGAGCGTGACTCTTGACACATCAGAAAATGACGGACATTATCGCGGGACCGACCGATCGGGGCTGTTCTCCCCGCTGCAGCCGAGATGGAGGAATGGGGCATGACGACGACACAGGTGCACGCCACCACGGATCGCGAGCACGCCCGGAGACACGCGCAGCGAGGTGCCTTTCTCGGGTTCTTCGTGGACATGTTCGACATCTACCTGCCGATCATCGTGCTGGCACCGGC
>JBOHDD010000433.1:0-8889 GCA_050699155.1 Nocardioidaceae bacterium | reverse complement strand
GATCCGCGCCTTCAAGGCTGTGACGACCCTGATCGCCAACGGGGTCGAGCGCGACTATGGATGACATCTCGGACGAGGTCGTCCGGTTCACCTCCGAGCTGATCCGCATCGACACCACCAACCGGGGTGGCGGCGACTGCCGGGAGCGACCCGCCGCGGAGTACGTCGCCGCAGTCCTGTCCGAAGCCGGCCTCGAACCTCAGATCCTGGAGTCGGCACCGGGTCGGGCCAACGCGGTGACCCGGCTTGCGGGGCAGGATCCGAGTCGGCCCGGGCTCCTCGTCCACGGCCACCTCGACGTCGTGCCCGCCGATGCGGCGGACTGGGCCGTCCACCCGTTCTCCGGCGAGGTGGTCGAGGACTGTGTCTGGGGTCGCGGTGCCATCGACATGAAGAACATGGTCGCGATGATGCTGGCCGTCGCCCGTGCATTCGCCCGAGAGGGCCGGCGGCCGGGCAGGGACGTGGTGTTCGCGTTCACCGCTGACGAGGAGGACACCGCTGCCCATGGTTCGGACTGGCTGGTCCGGCGGCATGCCCGGCTGTTCGAGGGCTGTACAGAAGCTGTCGGTGAGTCCGGTGCCTACACCTTCCACGTCGGAGACGGCGTACGCCTGTACCCGGTGGCGGCCGGTGAGCGGGGCACCGCCTGGCTCGAGCTGACCGCACGCGGAAGGGCCGGGCACGGTTCCAAGGTCCACGACGACAATGCTGTCGCGCATCTGGCTGCCGCCGTGACGCGGATCGACGCGCACGTATGGCCCGTCCAGCTGTCACCGACGGTGCGGGCGGCACTTGTCGCGATCGGGCGGGCGGTCGGTGTCGACGCCGACCCCGAGAGTCCGGGGTTCGATGTGGACGTCACCCTCGAGCGTCTCGGCCGGGCGGCGGCACTGGTCCGGTCGACGGTGCGCAACAGCGCCAGTCCGACGATGCTGCGAGCCGGCTCCAAGGTCAACGTCATCCCGGGTACCGCAACGGCCCGGGTCGACGGCCGTGTGCTGCCCGGTGGGCAGGAGCTGTTCCGTGCCACGCTGGACGAGCTGGTCGGTCCGTCGGTCCGGTGGGAGTACCTCCATCAGGAGGTGCCGCTCGAGGCGCCCATCGACGCACCGACGTTCATCGCCATGCGGGACTCGCTGGTCGCCGAGGACCCTTCCGCTCGGGTCGTGCCGGTGTGCATGTCCGGCGGCACCGATGCCAAGCAGTTCTCACGGCTGGGCATCGTCGGGTACGGCTTCTCTCCTGTCCTCCTGCCGCCGGGCATCGACTACCAGGCGATGTTCCACGGCGTGGACGAACGTGTTCCCGTTGCAGGTCTGCAGTTCGGCGTCCGGGTGCTGGACCGGTTCCTCTCGAGGTGCTGAGGTGAGAGTCTGGGCCGTGTGACCGGTGCCGTGCATGAGCTCGTTCGCCCTGCTCGACTGGAGGCGGGTGCCCGGGTGGCGGTCGTCGCACCGAGTGGTCCGGTCCCGAAGGACAAGCTCGACGCGGGGTGCGAGATCCTCCGCTCCTGGGGCCTGGACGTTCTCCCTGCGCCACACCTGAACGATCGGCATGACCGGTTCTGCTATCTGGCCGGCACGGACGCACACCGCGCGGCCGACCTGGAGGCGGCTTGGCTCGACCCGTCGATCGACGCGATCGTGTGTGCACGCGGCGGGTTCGGGGCGCATCGCATGTTGGATCTCCTCGACTGGGACGCGATGTGTCGCGCGGAGCCGAAGGTCTTCTGCGGTTTCAGTGACATCACCGCGCTGCACGAGGCCTTCGCGACCCGGCTGGGAGTGGCCACGCTGCATTCCCCGATGGTGGCCACGCGGTCGTTCGTCGACGACGAGCGAACCGCGGCGATGTTCCGCCGGATGCTGTTCGAGCCGGAGTCCGAGCTGGTGCTCACCACAGCAGCCGCGGAGACGCTCGTCGCCGGTGTGGCACGGGGGGTGACGCTGGGTGGCTGCGTCAGTCTGCTTGCTGCGGACATCGGTACGCCGACGGGCCGTCCGAGCGCCCGCGGCGGGATCCTGCTGCTCGAGGACCTCGAGGAAGAGCTCTACCGGCTCGACCGGATCCTCACCCAGCTGCTGCGTAGTGGTTGGCTGGACGGCGTCTCCGGTATCGCTCTCGGGTCGTGGCGTGACTGCGAGGACGGGGTCCGGGAGCTGGTGTCGGACCGGCTCGGTGGTCTCGGCGTACCCGTCGTGTGGGAGCTCGGTTTCGGACACTGCCCGGACTCGTTGACCGTGCCACTGGGGGTTTCGGCCACCCTCGACGCGGACGCACGGACCCTCACGCTCGACCGTCCCGCCCTGCGGTGACGTCGGCGGTGGGCAGCAGCGCATAGTGACAGGCAACCTGAGAGTCGGCTGCTCCCGCGTCGAGGATCCCGAGGTCCTCGCCACGGCAACGGTCCCCGATTCCCGCGGCGTCCGCCGTGCCCGAGGCCAGCACCTGACACCGGACGTGAAAGCGACACCCCGCGGGAATCCTCGCCGGATCCGGCGGCTCACCCGCGAGCACGACGGGCCGGCTCTGCGCGGCCTCGGGGAGCACAGACAGCAGGGCCTGTGTGTAGGGATGCTGGGGGGCAGCCAGGATGCTCTCGACCGTTCCCGTCTCGACGATCCGGCCGAGGTACATCACGGCCACCCGGTCGGCGATGTTCCAGGCGAGCCCGAGGTCATGGGTGACCACGACGGCTGCGAGGCCGAACTCGTCACGCAGGCGCAGGAACAGTGCAAGGATCTCGCCGCGCACCGAGGCATCGAGGGAAGCGACGGGCTCGTCGGCGATCAGCACCTCCGGGTCGAGCACCAGAGCCCCGGCGATCACCACCCGCTGGCGTTGCCCGCCCGAGAGCTCGTGCGGATAGCGCAGGAAGAACCGCTCCGGAGGCCGCAGGCCGGCGCGCGACAACGCGTCGGCGACCTTCTGCTGCTCGCCGGTGTGCATGCCGTGGATGCGCAGCCCCTCGGCCACCGCGTCGTACACGGTGTGCCGCGGGTTGAGTGAGCCGCTCGGGTCCTGAAGCACGAGCTGGACGTGCCGCCGGAAGGACCTCAGTGCGGCCGTCGTGTAGGTGAGCGGGGCACCGGCGTACGACACCGTGCCGGCCGTCGGCCTGACCAGGCCGAGCAGCGAGCGGGCCAGGGTCGTCTTGCCACATCCCGACTCCCCGACGAGCGCCACGATCTCGCCGCGACGCACCTGCAGGTCGACACCATCAACGGCCCGGGCGGGCGGCTGCCCGCCTCGGCCCGGGAACCTCACGTGGAGTCCCTTCGCCGAGAGCAACGACTCACGGTTCGTGGACATCGCCGCTCCCTCCCACGAGGTCGGCACCCTTGTCCGGCAGGACGAGCACGCAGGCGGCCTGGCCGGAGCCTCCGGTCGGCCACAGCACCGGGTCGACGGCCGCGCAGACGTCGCGAACCGACGGACAGCGCGGGTGGAAGCTGCATCCGGTGGGCAGCCGGACCGGGTCGGGTGGGTCGCCGGGCAGGCCGCTGGGGCGCAGGCGGGACGCCGGGTCGCCGACCCGCGGGAAGGCCGCGGTCAGTGCCGCGCTGTAGGGATGCTGCGGCTGGTTCACGACCTGATCTGCGCGACCTTCCTCGACCACCCGTCCGGCGTACATCACGGCCAGCCGGTCACAGGTGTCGGCGAGGACGGACAGGTCGTGGCTGATCATCAGCAGACTGATGTCCTGCTCGACCACGAGCTGCTCGATCAACCGGAGGATCTGCGCCTGGACCATGACGTCCAACGCCGTGGTGGGCTCGTCGGCGATGATCAGCTTGGGTCGGCAGGCCAACGCCATGGCGATCATCACACGCTGCCGCTGGCCGCCCGACAGCTCGTGGGGGAAGGCCTGGGCGCGCGAGACCGGGAGACCCACCTGCTGCAACAGGTCTCGCGCTCTGCTCGCCGCCTCAGTCGGTGACACCTGCTCGTGCACGAGGATCGGCTCGGCCACCTGGTCTCCGATGCGGTGCACGGGGTTGAGCGAATGCATCGCGCCCTGGAAGACGATCGACGCTCCCGCCCACCGCACCGCGCGCAGGCGCCCCCACTGCATGGTCAGGACGTCCTCGCCGTCGAAGAGGACCCGGCCATGCACCCTGGCGGACTTCGGCAGCAGACGAAGCAGCGCGAGGGCGACGGTCGACTTGCCGCACCCGGACTCACCGGCCAGCCCCAGCTTCTGTCCCGCGGCCAGGTCGAACGTGACTCCTCGCACCGCCGGAAGGTCGGCGCCTCCGACCCGGTAGTCGACGGTGAGGTCCCTGACCTCCAGGAGGCCGCTCATCGATGCTCCCGCAGGTGTGGGTTCAGGACGTGCTCCAGGGCGCGACCGCACATGGTGAAGGCCAGAGCCACAGCGGCGATGGCGATACCCGGTGGCACGATCCACCACCACAGGCCGGCACTGGTCGCGCCGGCGTCACGGGCCTGCTGCAGGATGGAGCCCCAGGAGATGTTCGAGGGGTCGCCGAGGCCCAGGAAGGCGAGTGTCGACTCCGCGATGATGGTGCCCGCGACGAGAAGTGTCGTCCGCGCCAGGACGATGGGCATCACGTTGGGCAGCACGTGCCTGCTCATCACGTGCCAATGCCCGCCACCCAGGGCCTTCGCCCGCTCGATGAACGGTCGTGCCTCGACGGCGAGAGTCTGTGCGCGGACGAGCCGGGCGGTGACCGGCCAGGCCGTGACCCCGATCGCCAGGATGATGGTGCCGCTGCCACGCCCCATCACCACGACCAGCGCCACCGCCAGCACCAACGTCGGTAGCACCAGCACCCAGTCGGTGAAGCGCATCAGCACCGACTCCACCCAGCCACGGAAGTGGCCGGCGAGGATGCCGACCAGGGTGCCAAGGAACACCGACAGCAGGGTTGCGAGGAACCCGATGGTGAGCGACACCCTGGCGCCCTGCCATACCAGGTGCAGAACCGAGCGTCCGACGTTGTCCGTGCCCAGCGGATACTCCCAGCTCGGCGGCGCGGCGAACGGGCCGGGTGCCTTCGAGAGGCTCGTCTCGACGTCGCTGATGAACAACGGGGCCATCAGCGCCAGCACACACACGACCCCCAGCATCCCGAGGCCGAGCAGTCCGGCGCGGTGGTTCCTGAAGTCGCGCCAGAGCCGCCCGGCTGTGCGCATCCGCCGGGCCCAGACCAGGTTGCGGGGTGTCCTGACAGCTTCTCGTTGGGTGCTCATCGAGCCACCCGCGGGTCGAGCAGGGGGTAGGTCAGGTCGGTGAGCAGGTTCAGCAGGATCACGGCCGCGGAGAAGAAGATGAACATTCCCTGCACCAGCGGGAGATCGGGCACCTTCAGTGCCTCGTAGAACATGTGGCCCAGTCCTGGCCACGAGAACACCGTCTCGACCAGGATCGTGCCGGCGACCACCTGGCCGAGGTCGATCGCGATCATCGTCACCGCCGGGAGCAAGGCATTGGGCAGGGCGTGTCTGCGGCGTACGACGACGTCACGCAGTCCCTTGGCACGCGCTGTGACCAGGTAGTCGCTGCCGATCTCGTCGAGCAACGACGACCGCATCACCAACAGGTACTGCGCGTACACCACGGCGACCAGCGTGACCACCGGCAGCACCAGGTGATGCGCGATGTTCGGCACCAGAGCCCACCCGGTGACGTACGGGTCGCGCATTCCGCCGGCCGGGAACATGTCGGGGAGTGGCCCGACGCCGGCGGCGAGGACGATGATCATCATCAGGCCCAGCCAGAACGTCGGCACCGACCACAACGTCAACGCCACGCCGGTATTGACCCGGTCGCTGGTGCTGCCGTTCCGCCACGCCGACCGGATGCCGAGCCACAGCCCCAGCGCCGCCGACAGCACCGTCGCGGTGCCGACAAGCAGGACGGTGGGTCCTAGCTTCTCCAGGATCAGCCCGGACACGGACTCGGCGCCCCGGTACTGGAACGACGTACCGAGGTCGAGATGGAGCAACTGCACCACGTAGTCGACGAACTGTTGCCACAGCGGCTTGTCGAGGCCGAACTCGTGGCGCAGCGCGATCAGTTGTTGCGTGCTGACCGCCTGGTCCTCGGTCATCGTCCGCACCGGGTCTCCGGGGATGACACGGAAGAGGAAGAACCCGATGAACGCCACGGCCAGCAGCGACAGCACGGCACCGAACAACCGGCGTAAGACGTAGCCGCTGGATCCGGGCAGGGTCAGGCGGCCCCGTGCCTGGTCACGCGTGCCCGCGCCGTCGACCGTGGATGAGGTGACGTCCGCCATCCGGTGACTTACTCGCGCTCGTCCGCGGTGGCCGACCGGCGGCGGATGAGCACCACGGACCCGAGTGCGACCACCGCGAGGGCTCCGACACCGATCCCGATGCCAGCACCGCTCCCCGAGCTGTCCCCGCCCTCAGCAGAGACCGCACCGGCGGGTTGCGCGGACCACCAGCCCCAGTAGCCGTCCTGGCCGTAGATGTTGCCGATTCCTGCCGGTTGCTCCAGCATGCTGCCCGCCTCGATCACGTCCGTGCGGTAGGCCTCCAGCATGTCGGGGTAGCCGAAGATGATCACCACGCCTGTCTCGTAGAGCCGCTGCTGCATCTGCTTGACGATGTCGGCGCGTTTCGCCGGATCCAGCTCGGTGCGTTGCGCGGCGTAGAGGCTGTCGTACCTCTTGTCGCAGAAGTACGCGTCGGTCTGGTACGCCGCACCGGGCTTCGCGGGCCGGACCGAACAGGTCTGGATGCTGTAGATGTAGTCCGGGTCCGGGTTGACTGTCCAACCCGTGAACAGCAGGTCGTACTCCCCGCTGTCGAGGAAGCCTCCGATGTCGTCGCTCGGCTCGGTCTTCACCTCGATACCGATCTCGGTCAGCCACTCCTCCATGAAAGTCGCGATCTGGAGGTACTCCGGCTCGTCGGAGTGCACGTACTGGCGGAACGTCAAGGGTCTTCCCTCGGGGGAGACACGCACGCCGTCCTCACCCATCCGGTATCCGGCCTCGTCGAGGATCCGGTTGCCCTCGGCTGGGTCGTACTCGATGGTCTCGGCCGGCCTCGGATCCCAGTGGTACTTGCCGTAACGCGAAGGAAGGTAGCTGCCGCTGGCCTCGAGGTAGCCCCCGTATACACGCTTGACCAGCGCCCCCCGGTCGATGGCGTGCAGGATCGCCGTACGCACGGCAGGGTCACGCAACGCGGGGTGACCGTCCCCGATGGGAGTGCCGTTCTGCGCCTCCGCCCCCGGGTTGACCGTCAGCCCCGCGAACCGCTTGCCGACCGCGACGTTGAGCTTGATGTCCTCCTCCTGCTTGAGGGACTCGGCCTGGAGTGGCGTCAGGTCGTGGAAGAAGGACACCTCTCCCTTCTTCAGCGCCTCGACTGCCGCGTCCTGGTCCTTGTAGAACCGGTAGACCAGCCGGTCGAAGCCGGGCGCCCCACGCCAGTAGTCCTTGTTCGCCTCGAGCGTGATGGACTCGTTGCGTACGTAGTCGGTCAGCACG
Organism: Nocardioidaceae bacterium; assembly: GCA_050699155.1. Taxonomy (GTDB): domain Bacteria; phylum Actinomycetota; class Actinomycetes; order Propionibacteriales; family Nocardioidaceae; genus JBOHDD01. The sequence goes on along the minus strand of JBOHDD010000433.1, from coordinate 1,396 downwards.
AACGGCCCGTTGCCCACGATCGGGTAGTTGTCCTCGTTGCTGAACCCGGCGATGTTGTCGACCTCTTCCCAGACGTGCTCGGGCACGATGGGGATGTCGAGGGCCTCCATGTTCGCCTGCGGCTTAGCAAGCTCGATCTCGACGGTGTACTCGTCGGTCGCTGTCACGGACTCGAAGTTGGACACGAAGTTGGCGTTGGCCATGGCTCCCGTGGTGTCGTCCATGATCGTGTTGTAGGTGAATGCGACATCCTCCGCCGTCACCGGCTCACCGTCGGAGAACGTCGAGTTCTCGCGGATCTTGTACGTCCATGTGCGGCCGTCTGCGGAGTGCTCCCAGCTCTCTGCGAGCCCCTCGGTCGGGCTGGCGTCCTTTGCCGTGTACATCGTGAGGTAGTCGTACATCAGCCGGTGGATCTGCGTCGGCGTGGAGTAGATCGACGTGAACGGGTTGAGCGAGTCGATTGTCGGGTCGACCACGGCGATCGTCAGCGTCTTCTTCCCACCGGCATCGGCCTGGGCCGGTGAAGGGGCTGCGGCCACACCCACGGCGGCCAACGCGACGGCGATCGCGGCCAGGACCAGCCCGGCGTAGATCGAGACTGTCCCAAGACCAGGCTGGCGCTGCTTCATGACCCCGTCTCCTCACGAGCGGCAACGCGCCGAGGTTATCTTCCAACCAAACTGGTTGTACAGAGGCAAATTATTGACGACGACTGCTCTCGGGTCGGGATCAGTGCGCGTACCGCCGTTCCAGCGCGAAGAAGTCGGGCAGGCCGAGGATCTCGCTGCGTTCGTCGAGGCTCACCATCTGCGATGGGTAGTAGTCGTCGACGCCGCCGCTCTCGCGAAGGCTAGACAGCAGCCCTTGCATGGCCTTGATGGCCGTCTTCTGCATGGACCCGGAGAAGCTGACGAGCCGGAACCCGAGCCGTGCCAGCTCACCGACCGGGAGCAGGGGGGTCCGGCCCCCTTCGACGAGGTTCACCATCAGCGGGACGCTCAGGGGTGCCAGCTCGGCGGCGACGTACTCGAGCTCGGCACGGCTCTGCGGCGCCTCGACGAAGAGCATCTCGGCGCCGGCGGCGACGTAGGTCCGTGCACGCGACACTGCGTCCTCGATCCCGCTGACCGCCGCCGCGTCGGTCCGGACGACCAAAAGCAGGTCCGGGTCCTGTCGTGCGTCGACAGCCGCACGGATCTTCTGCACCATCTCGTCGGTCGCGACGACCGTCTTGCCCTGGAAGTGCCCGCACCGCTTGGGGGAGATCTGGTCCTCGATGAACAGCCCTGCCACGCCTGCGTACTCGAAGTCGCGCACCGTGCGGCCGACGTTGAGCGGGTTGCCGTACCCGGTGTCGCAGTCGGCGATCACCGGGATGTCGACGGCCTGGGCG
>JBOHDD010000432.1:0-3338 GCA_050699155.1 Nocardioidaceae bacterium | reverse complement strand
CGAGCTCGGGCGATCGGCGACCTGGTCGCCGCGCTGCCGTAGTCACGCGCCCAGGGCGCCGCGCGGCGGGCGCGTCAGCCGGCCGCTGCCACCGATGTCGGCCCGTTGCCCCGCGGCCCAGCCGTCGGCCATACCCGAGCCCGAAAGCGACCGCCGGCGCGCCGACCCCAGCCGGGGGTACTGCTCGGCCACCGCCTCCTCGACGGCGACGGCCCGGTCCGCGAGCACCAGCGCGACGGAGGTTCGCGACGGACGGGCCGCCGCCTCCCACTCGGCGTCGCTGGCCGCCTTGCGCTCCGCGTCGGCGACCCGCCTGACCACCGCCTGGGTGAACCCCGCCAGCCACGAGCGGCGGAATGCGGCGAGGCTCTCGCCGACGGGGGCGGGCGCGCGCACCATGCCGAGCGTCGCCTGCACCAGCAGGCTGGTGAACAGGACGTCTGTGCGGAGCAGATCGGAGTCGTAACCGAACAGGTGCAGCGAGATCTCCCTGCCGCCGTCGCGGTAGCCGGTCCGCAGCACCGAGCGGCACCGCAGCTGGTGCGCGAGACCGCTGAGCAGGGTCGCCTTGTCGCGGGCATATGGCGCCTCGAGCACCACCACCCGGTCGCCGACGATGTCACTGTCGGGGTCTGTTGCGGCCAGCAGGGCGCGGTCGATCCCGTATGCGGCCATCAGCGCACTCGCCTTGGCGTTGTAGGTCTCCGCCTCCGCAGGCGTGGCGGCTGCGTCCTCGGCCTTGGCGAGTAGCTTGCGGACCTTGGCGAGCACGACGTCGGACTGGTCAGGTGAGATCGGCATCGCACGAGGGTGGCAGGTCTCGCCGACATCTTGCGCGGGCCGTCCACAGGCAGCGGGCTGACGGCGGCGTGCTCCGGGTGCACCATGGACTGAGCAGATCCGGGAGGAGGGTCCTCGATGCCCGTCAGGCTGAACCACACCATCGTGTCGGTGCGGGACAAGCACGAGTCCGCGGCGTTCCTGACCGAGATCCTCGGTCTGGGGGAGCCCACGTCGTACGGGCCGTTCCTGGTCGTGCAGGTCGACAACGACGTGTCCCTCGACTTCGCCGACGACCACGGGCCGGTCCATCCGCAGCACTACGCGTTCCTGGTCGGCGAGTCCGAGTTCGACGACATCTTCGGGCGGATCAAGGCTCGCGGGCTGGAGTACTGGGCGGACCCGGGGAGGAGACGGCCGGGGGAGTACAACACCAACGACGGAGGCCGAGGCGTCTACTGGGAGGAGCCGAGCGGCCACTTCCTGGAGATCATCACGCGTCCGTACGGCGGGTAGCCGGCTCCAGGCGAACGCTGATGCTGTTGATGCAGTAGCGCTGGTCGGTCGGTACGTCGTACCCCTCACCCTCGAAGAGGTGCCCGAGGTGGGAGCCGCAGTTGCCGCACCGCACCTCGACCCGGGTCATGCCCATGCTGCGGTCCTCGATGTACTGCACCCGATCCTCGGCGAGCGGGGCGAAGAACGAGGGCCAACCGCAGTGGCTGTCGAACTTCGTCTCCGAGCGGAACAGCTCGGCATCGCAGGCGCGGCACCGGTAGACGCCCTCCGTCTTGGTGTCGACGTACTCACCTGTCCACGGTCGTTCGGTGGCGGCCTCACGCAGCACGGAGTACTCCTGTGGCGAGAGGCTCGCGCGCCACTCCTCGTCGGTGCGGGTGTGCGGGTAGCTCATGTCGCCCACGGTACCCAACCGACACACACCCATCGCTGCTCAGGCGCAGCCGGTGAGCACCTCCACCGCGTCGAGGTCGTAGCCGTCGGACGCCGATAGTGCACCGTCACCGGTGGAGTCCACGACCCTGACGTACCGCGCGGCGGGCATGCTGCCCAGGTCGACGATGCCGGTGCCTGTCACCGAGCCGACATCGACCCAGGTGCTGCCGTCCCGCGAGGCGGTCACCATGGCGGCGTCCGCGCGCCCCTTTGCGCCGTCGTCGGCATCGACGACACGCAGGTCGGGGCGGTCGCCGTTGTTGTTCTGCACCGGCCGGTCGAACTCCTGGACGAGCTCGCCGCCCATACCCAGGCTCGCCCAGTACGGGCTGTCGTCGTCGGGGTCGGACAGCGCCAGCGACTGCGCGGCGTCGGTGGTCGCGGGTGGGAGCGCGGCCCCGTTGTCGCGAGCGCCGGGGGAGTACGACGCCACGCTCTGCGAACCGTCCGCGTAGCACCGCTGCGCCGTGACCCGGTCGGGGTCCAGACCCACCAGCACCGCATCGTGGTCGGAGGAGCGGTACATGTCCGGTGCGTAGATCGCGTCGACCGGGTCGGGCTTGAACGACGTGTCGTAGTCGAGGATGTCGGGCTCGTCGGCGTTGACGTGCCACTCGGCCGCCCCGGTCACCTGACCGGTGAGGCTCGTGTCGGCGAGGGCATGGTCGAGGTAGCCGGCCTGTCCGTCGAACACGTAGCCGTAGGCCTGCTCGCCGCCGTACCGCCTGATCTGGTCCTCGAACCCGCCGTCCCGCAGGGCGCGGATCGGGTCCTCGTGGTCGTAGGAGTTGAGGTCGCCGATGACGAGCTGGTCGGGGTCACCGCTGCCGGTCGGGTCGCCCGCGAGGAAGTCGGCAACGGCCTCGGCCGCCTTCGTGCGGGTGACGTTGCAGTTGCCCTGACCGTCGCCGGTGTCCGGGTCGCCGACATCGTCGCAGGCGGACCCCTTGGACTTCAGGTGGTTCACCGACACGGTGAGCCGCGCACCGGTCGCGACCTCGTCGAACGTCTGCGTGACCATCGGCCGGTTCTTCTGGTCGTCGAAGCGCGGGTCGTCGGTGGAGTCCAGCACGGTGAAGTCACCTGCGGGACGGACCGCACCAGGCTTGTACAGGAAGCCGACCCTGATCGCGTCGCTCCCGACGACGCCGGTGTCGACGTAGTCGTAGGTGCCATCGCCGAGGGCGTCGTTGAGTCCCGCGGCGAGATCGGCGGCCGGCTCCACCCCGGTGGTGTTCTCCATCTCCATCAGACCCACGACGTCGGCGTCTAGCTCGGCGAGGGCAGACACGATCTTGGCGCGTTGCCGCTGCAGCTCCTCGGCGTTGTCCGCGCCGCGGCACTCCACACTGCGCTCCGGACCGCAGAGGTTGTCGCCCTGGTCCAGGGTGAGGAAGTAGTTGAGCACGTTGAAGCTGGCGACCTCGATGTCGCCGCCGGTGTCGGGTGCACTCGTGGGCCGGGTGTTCCTGGCGGCGTACTCGCCGTACTCGGTGGGCTGGAGGCGGTAGAGACCGAAGCTCTGGTCGACCACGCCGGTGATGCCGGTGACGGTGTCGCCACCACGGAACCGGTTCTGCAGGCTGAACGGGTCGCCGTTGCCC
>JBOHDD010000431.1:0-3505 GCA_050699155.1 Nocardioidaceae bacterium | reverse complement strand
TGCAGCGAGATGTCCTCGACCTTGCCGACCGTCACGTCGTTGACCTTGACCGCCGACTGCGGCACGAGGTCGAGGACGTTGTCGAAGGTGGCGGAGACTGTGTAGGAGTTGTCACCGACATCGGCCCCACCGGGCAGCGGAAGCTCGTAGACCGAGAAGTCACAGCCGCCGAGCGCCAGGGCCGCCGACAGCGCGAGCGCGCCCCCGCGCAGGCCGCGCCAGTTCCGTGGGCTCGGGCGCCCCTGTCTCCTCGAACGGATCGGCGCGTTCATCGCTCACCCCCTTCGAGAATGCCGGCCAGGGTACGGTCGACGTGCTCGACCTGCTTCGGGCGCTCACCGACCGACGGACGGCTCTCGGCGAACGGCATGGTGCGCGGACGTGGCAGCGACTCCACGCCCTCGAGGGCACGCCTGGCGGCCTTGCAGGCCTGGCCGGAGTCGTCTGCCTGGTTGAGAATCGAGCACATCACCAGCGCAGGGTCGTTCGCGACCTGGTCCTCGTTGACGCTCACGTTGTTGCGGGTGTCGAGGGTCCCGGTGACCGGGTTGTAGACCACCGCGAGGTTGTTCAACGCCAGCGGCGCCACGTCGAGGATCTCCTTCATCGCCTCACGCTGCTTCACGAGGATGCCCGAGACCTGCGCCAGCCCGTCGATGTTGTCCTTCAGCACGCCACGGTTGGTGCGCACGAAGCGCGTCACGTCGTCCATCGCCCGGCCGAGGTAGACCAGCGAGCGAGCCAGGTCGTCGCGCTCCCCTTCCAGCACCTCGGACATCTGTGCGAGGTTGCGGTTGAAGCCACGGATGTTCTGGTCGTTGCGCTCCAGCGTCGCGGTGAACCTGGCCAGCTGGCGGAGGCTGCCGAACAGCTCCTCCTTGTTATGGTCGAGCGTGCCGCTGAACCTGGCGAGGTCGCTGATCGTCTGGTGGAACTTCGCACCCTGGCCGTCGAAGTTGCGGGCCAGCGAGTCGAGCAGGCGCGACAGCGACCCGTCCTTGTTCGCGCCCTTGGGCCCCAGCGCGACGTTGAGGTCGTTGAGGTTGCGGTAGATCTCGTCCAGCTCGACCGGCTCTGCCGTGCGGTTCGCCGCGAGGTGGGCACCATCGGGCAGCATCGGACCCCCGGTGTAGGCCGGGGTGAGCTGCACGTAGCGGTCCCCGACGACCGAGGGGCTGATGATCACGGCCTTGGCGTCGTCCGGGACCTCCGTCTCTGCGTCGTACCAGAGTTTGACGCGTACCTCGGTGCCTCGAGGTTCGATGGTCTCGACCTGGCCGACCGGGACACCGAGGATCATCACCTCCGAGCCCTCGTAGAGCGCCACCGTGCGCGGGAAGGTCGCGGTGACGTACTTCTTCTCCTCGCCCGGCCACATCACGACGACCATGGCGGCGAGCAACGCGACGACGATGCCGCCGGCGACGAGCCGGGCCGCACCGGAGATCCTGTCGAGCACGCCTCCCCCTGTCATCGTGCACGCCCCAGGCGGTTGCCGAGCTCGTTCTGCAACGTGCCGGAGACACTGGGCACCGGCGGCATGTTCTGGATGAACGTGTCGAACCACGGACCGGTGCCGAGCGTGCTGGAGAACACTCGGTAGAAGGGCGCCGCCAACCGAAGGCTGTTGTCGAGGTTCTCCTGGTTCTTCAGCAGCAGGTCGAGCACGCGGTCGAGCTGGCGCAGTGCCGGCTTGAGGTCCTCACGACTCTCGGCCACCAGCGTGGACAGCTCCTGCGACAGCTGCTGAGTCGACACCAGCAGCCGGTGGATCGCCTGACGACGTGCGTAGACGGCGCGGAAGAGCACCTCGCCGTCGGCGAACAGCTTCGTCAGCTCCTGGTCGCGGTTGGCCAGCACCCGCGAGACCTTCTCCGTGTTCTGCAGCAGGAGGTTGATCTTGGCATCACGGCTTGCGACCGTGTGCGAGAGCCTGGAGAGACCGCGCAGTGAGTCCTGCACCTCCTCGGGAGTGTTCTTCAGCAGGCCCGCCATGGTGTCCAGCGACGTGGACAGCCGGTCGGTGTCGATCCGGCCGCTGGTCTCGGCGAGGCCGCTGAACGCCTCGACCACGTTGTAGGGCGAGGTGGTGCGGTTCTCCGGAATCCGGGAGTCGGCCTCCAGCTGACCGGTGCCGGCGGGGTCGAGGTCGAGGAACATATCGCCGAGCAGTGTCTTGACCTTGATGTCGGCACCCGTCTGCGAGCCGAACTCGGCACCGCGGTCGACCTGGAACTCCACCAGCACGGAGTTTCCGTCGAGACTGATCTCCTGCACCTGGCCGACGCGGACTCCGGCGATGCGCACCTCGTCGCCCGTCTTCAGTCCGCCCGCCTCACTGAACGTGGCGTAGTAGGTGTCGCCGCCGCCGATCAGCGGCAGGTCCTCGGCCCGGAATGCTGCCAGCATCATGGTCGCGATCACCGCAAGGCTGATCACGCCGATCGTCAGCGGGTTCCGCTCTCTGAACGGTGTCATTCGAGATCACACCTCGCAGAGTTCGTGTCGTAGTTGACCCGCACCGGCTTGTCCCTGCCCGGCACCCTGACCCCGCCCTGGAAGTTGCACAGGTAGAAGTTGAAGAAGGATCCGTAGGACGCGGTGCGCCCGACCTTCTTCAGCTTGATGGGCATGATCTGCAACGTGTCGTCGATGATCTCTCGGCCGTCGTTGAGGACCCCGGTGACCCGGCGGAGCTGCTCGATGTCGGCGACGAGCGCCGGCCGGGTCTTGGAGACCAGGCCTGCGGTCTCCTCGGACAGCCTGCTCACAGCATCGAGGGAGTTCAGGATCGGCTCGCGGTCCTGAGCAAGACCGGAGATGAACTGCTGCAGCTCGGTGATCATCGACGACAGCTCGTCGTCGCGCCGGGCCAGTGTGTCGAGCACGGAGTTGAGGTTGTCGATCAGAGCACCCACTACCCGGTCGCGGTCGGCGATGGTGTTGGTGACGCTGGCCGTGTGGGCAAGGAGGCTCTCCACGGTGCCGCCCTCACCTTGGAAGACGCGGATGATCTCGTACGACAGCTGGTTGACGTCCTTGGGCGAGAGTGCCTGGAAGAGCGGTTCGAAGCCGTTGAACAGCACGGTGAGGTCCAGCGCCGGGTCGGTGCGCGGCAGCGGGATCGTCGAGCCCTCCTCCAACACACCGGACGGTCCGGCGCCCTGGGCCAGCTCGATGTAACGCTGACCGACCAGGTTGCGGTACCGGATGCGGGCGTTGGTGCTGCGGTCGAGCATGGTGTCCGCGTCGACGGTGAATCCCACGCGGGCCAGGTCACGCCCCTCGATCTCGACCTCCTCGACCGTCCCCACCTTGACACCGGCGATCCGGATGTCATCACCGGTGTTGAGCCCGGTGACGTCGCTGAAGACGGCTTCGTAGGTCTTCTCGGCGCCGAAGGTGACGTTGCCGATCGTGATCACCAGCAGGCTGGTGGCGAGCGTGGTGACCACCATGAAGATGGCGAGCCTGACGGTCGCGGAGACCGTCTTGGCGTCCAGCA
>JBOHDD010000430.1:0-11673 GCA_050699155.1 Nocardioidaceae bacterium | reverse complement strand
GACCAGAATCGATGCCGCGGACGACGCGCAGGGTGCGGTGTGGGGGCTGACCGGCACTGACATGCCGTGCAACCTCAGCGGTGCGCGATGCACGTGGACCCAACTGAAGGAAGTGCTGGACGACGGTGACGGCAACCCGCCGACGATCCACACGGTTGCGATTAGCAAGGGCCGTGACTTTGCATTCTCAGGTGCGGTTGACGCGCTCAACATCAACGGCGACGTTTTCGACTTCGAGCCGTTCGGTGTGAAGAAGAACTAGCGGGGGAGCCAGAGTGGCCCCGGTTCGTACGGATCGGGGCCACTGTCATAGCGGGTCGAACTCGTCTGCGGGCCAGCGCTGCATCTCCGCCGGCCAGAGGCCGAGGTCCAGGGTGCCGACGAGCTGCTCCCCTCCCGCCCGGCGGCTGTACTGGCACTCCCACCCGGTCGGCCACCACCCCCATTCGGCTGCTCTGAACGAGGCCGCGCGCAACGCGGTCTCCGAGCCGGGAGGGTCCTGAGAGCACACCCGGTCTGCCTGCTCCTCGGTCAGCAGCGGATACAGGAGCGCGGCAATGAGCCCCGTGCCGCCGGCGATCACCACGGACACGAGTCTTCGGTACCAGCCCACGCCACGGTCAACGCCTGCTGACCGCGACGCGTTACGGCCTGGTCACGACTGCGCGTCCGCGGCCCCTCTGATCGCGTTACGTCGGGGAAGGGAGTCACATGTGACGCCCTTCCCCGACGTAAGCCGCCATCAGCTCTTGACCGGGCGGTCAGTCAGGTGTACTCCGGAAGCAGGAACAAGGAGAGGCCGCCGGATCGGGCCGACGACCCCGGAAGAACTGTGGAGGTTCGTGATGAAGGCCATGAAGAGTTGGCCGGACGGTGTGGCCCTCGTAGTCGGTGTGTACGCGCTGCTGTCCCCCCTGTGGACCAACACCGACACGTCGGCGATGTGGTCGCTGATCGTGCTCGGTGCGTTGATCGCGGCCGCCTCCCTGGCGCCGCTGGCCGGGCGGACCATGGACGCGATGGAGTACGCCCACATCGGGCTCGGCGCGCTGCTGTTCATCGCCCCGTGGGTGCTCGGATACGCCGACCTGATGGGCGCGGCGTGGACATCATGGATCGTCGGTGTGGTCACGGTGGTCGTGGGCCTGGCAGCGTTGCCGGCCGTACGGCACATCGGTGGTGGCCGGGCAGCACCACAGCACTGACGGTTCTAGGCTGGCGCAGGGACGGCACATCGGCTGTCCCTGCGTCCCCCGGTGAGGTGCTGTGATGACGAAGATGTCTGGGGCACCGCCCGCGGGTCCGGACGACCCGAGCAGGAAGCGCATCCTCGACGCCGCCGAGGAGCTGTTCGCCCGCGACGGCTTCGACGCGACGCCGACCGCGCGGATCGCCGAGCGCGCCGACGTACCGAAGGGTCTCGTCTTCTACTACTTCCCGAAGAAGATCGACGTACTGCTGTCGCTGCTCGACGAGCGGCTGACGACCGAACCGTTGCTGGAGCCCAGCGATGTCGTCGCTCGCGGCGACGTGGCAGGCACCCTCGTCGCGCTGGCCGAGCAGCTCGATCTGGGCCGGCGCGACTCGCAGGTCCTGCGCACGATCATCTGGAGGGAGTCCGAGACCCACCCGGAGGTACGCCGCTGCCTGGCTGAGCTCTATCGGGTGCTGTTCGGGCTGACCCGACGCGTGGTGATCGCGGCAGGGTCGGTAGCGGCGGGACATCCCCGTCTCGACGCCGCGGTGCAGTCGTTCGTCGCGGCGATGTTGCTGAAGTCGAACTCCGCCCGGGTGGAGGGGCCGCCCGTCGACCTGCGCGAGGTCGCCGACCTCGTGGCCGCCGGCGTCGAGCCAGACTGACCGTCAGGCCTCGGTGTAGGGCACCCCGGTCGCATGCAGCGGGCAGTAGCCGCCCGGGTTCTTCACGAGGTACTGCTGGTGGTAGTCCTCGGCGTAGTAGTAGGTCTCCAGCGGCGCGATGACAGTGGTGATCTCGCCGTACCCGCGCGCGCTCATCGCCTGCTGGTAGCTCTCCCGTGACCGCTCGGCCTCGGTCTGCTGCTCCGGCGTGGTGGTCAGGATCAGCGACCGGTACTGCGAGCCGTGGTCGTTGCCCTGGCGCATGCCCTGCGTCGGGTCGTGGTTCTGCCAGAACACACGGAGCAGATCGGCGTACGACACCTGGGCGGGGTCGAAGATCACCCTCACCACCTCGGCGTGCCCGGTCCGGCCGGTGCAGACCTCCTCGTACGTCGGGTTCGGTGTGCTTCCCCCCGCATAGCCGACGGAGGTGGACCACACGCCGGCCACCTCCCAGAACGTCTTCTCCTCACCCCAGAAGCAGCCGAGTCCGAAGACGGCCTCGCCGTGGCCCTCGGGGGCATCGGTCTCGATCGGGGTGCCGAGCACGAGGTGCCGGTCGCCGACCGCGAACGGCCGGGAGTCACGCCCGGCGAGTGCCTGCTCGGGCGGGGGCAGCGTCGTCTTGTCGCGTCCGAAGAGCATGGTGACTCCAACATACGCAGCGGTGGCCGCATTCCCCGCCCGCGGGTCCTCCGTCGCAACGTCCGCCGTTCCGAGCGAAACAGCGCACCCTTCGGCGGACGCAACCGGTCGGGGTGCGGTGGGACGGGACGTTAGCCTCTCCTGCATGGACAACCTCGATCACGGTTTCGAGACGCGGGCGATCCACGCGGGCCAGGAGGCCGACCCGCGCACCGGGGCCGTCGTACCCCCGATCTATGCCACCAGCACGTACAAGCAGGACGGCGTGGGTGGGCTTCGGGAGGGCTACGAGTACTCCCGCACCGCCAACCCCACCCGCGGCACGCTGGAGGAGTGCCTGGCCACGCTCGAGCAGGGCTCGCACGGGTTCGCGTTCGCCAGCGGGATGTCGGCGGAGGACACCCTGCTGCGCACGGTCTGCCGGCCCGGGGACCACGTGGTGATCCCCGACGACGCGTACGGCGGCACCTACCGGCTGTTCTCCAAGGTCGCACATCCCTGGGGCCTCGGCTACTCCGTCGCGCCGGTCGCCGACGTCGACGCGGTACGTGCGGCGGTGGAGCCGGGCCGGACGAACGTCGTGTGGGTCGAGACCCCCACCAACCCGCTGCTCCGCATCGCCGACATCGCGGCGCTGGCCGGTGTCGCCCACGAGGCCGGCGCGCTGCTGGTCGTGGACAACACGTTCGCCTCGCCGAACCTGCAACAGCCGATTTCGCTGGGTGCCGACGTCGTCGTGCACTCGACCACGAAGTACTGCGGCGGCCACTCCGACGTCCTCGGCGGTGCCCTCGTCGTCGCCGACGACGATCTCGCCGACCGGCTGCACTTCAACCACAACTCGATCGGCGCGGTCGCCGGGCCCTTCGACTCGTGGCTGACGCTGCGTGGGTTGAAGACACTCGGCGTACGCATGGACCGGCACTGTGACAACGCCGAACGGATCGTGGAGTTCCTGCAGAACGTCGCCGAGGTGAGCGAGGTCATCTACCCCGGGCTGGAGAACCACCCCGGTCACGGGGTCGCGGCAAAGCAGATGAAGCGGTACGGCGGGATGGTGTCGTTCCGTCACCGCGACGGGGAGCAGGCGGCGGTAGCGGTGTGCAACGCGGCGCAGGTGTTCACGCTCGGCGAGTCGCTCGGTGGTGTGGAGTCGCTGATCGAGCACCCGGGCCGGATGACCCACGCGTCCACCGCAGGCTCCCCGCTGGAGGTGCCCGCCGACCTCGTCCGGCTTTCGGTCGGCATCGAGACGGTGGACGACCTGATCGTCGACCTCGGCCGAGCGTTCTACGAGGCCGCGGAGCAGGCCGGTCGGTGACTCGCCTCGTCAGCTGCGTGGACTTCGGCTCGACGTTCACCAAGGCGGCACTCGTGGACGTCGACGACGGTCGGCTGCTGGCCACCGCGAGCCACCGCACGACCCTCGACACCGATGTTCTCGACGGCTGGGAGGCATGCCGTGCCCAGCTCAGCGTGGAGCACCCGGGTGTGCTGGACGCCGAGGTGCTGGCCTGCTCATCGGCCGGCGGGGGCCTGCGGATCGGCATCGTGGGGAACGAGGAGCTCGTCACCGCCGAGGCCGGCCGCCGGGTCGCGCTGTCCAGCGGAGCCCGGGTGGTGCACATCGCCTCCGGCGGCCTGGGTTCCGGCGCGTCCGCTGCGCTGGGCGACGCCGCCCCCGACATGATCCTGCTGGTGGGTGGCACCGACGGAGGCAACGCCGAGGCGCTGCTCGCATCGGCGCGGGAGCTCGCATTCTGCGCCTGGCCGGTCCCGGTCGTCGTGGCCGGGAACGCCGACGCGCAGGCCGAGGTGACGGAGATCCTCAGCCATGCGGGTGTGCCGCACGTGCTCGCCGACAACGTGGTGCCCCGGATCGGGGTGCTCGCCCCCGACGCGGCGCGGGCAGCGATCCGGGCGATGTTCCTGGTGCACGTGATCGGCGGCAAGCACCTGTCCGCCCGCGCAGACTTCGCCGCCATGGTCCGTGGTGCCACCCCCGACCTGGTGCTCACCGCCGTACAGCTGCTGGCGGAGTCCGTGGGGGACGTCGTCGCCGTGGACGTCGGTGGAGCGACAACGGACATCCACTCCGTCGTCGAGGTGGACCCGGAGGACTCGGGCCTGACCCGACAGGTGGTCGCGCCGATGCCGGCGAGCCGTACCGTCGAGGGCGACCTGGGTATGCGCTGGAGTGCCGTGGACACCGTGCGCTCGGGTCGCGAGGCGGGGCTCGTCGAGGAGCAGGAGTACGCCGTACTGCACGAGGCGGCCCGCGAGCGTCGCGACGACCCGGCGTACCTCCCTGTCAGCGAGACCGATGTGGAGCACGACGAGCGGCTGGCGACGGTGGCAACCGGTCTCGCCCTACGCCGGCACGCTGGACGGCAGCAGGTGCGCTTCGGTCCGGACGGCCGGCTTGTCGAGCGCACCGGCAAGGACCTGCGCGAGGTCGGACTGGTCGTCGGGTCGGGAGGCGTCCTGCGGCACAACGCCACCGAGGTCGCCGCACGTGTGCTCGGTGCCTCCTGTGGGCACGACTTCGAGGGAGGGTGGCTGCTGCCGCGGGCACCGCGCACGGTCGTCGACCGCGACTACGTGCTGGCGGCGGCCGGCCTGCTGTCGGGGGAGCACCCCGCGGTCGCGCGGAGGTTGCTGCAACGTCTGGTGGAGGAGGACGAGCGGTGAGGACACGGGGATGAGCTCATCGATTCCTCGCGGGGTTGACATCGCGGCCGCATGGTCGTGGCGCTTCCTCGTGATCGTGCTGGCCACCGGCGTGCTGGGCTGGCTGGTCAGCTACCTGCAGGTGGTGGTGATCCCAGTGGTCGTGGCGCTGCTGCTCGCCGCGCTGCTCGTCGCCGCGGTCAACCGGCTGCACCGTGGCAAGCTCGCGCGCGGGCCGGCGACCGGCATCGTGCTCGTCGGCGTGCTCGTGTTCCTCGGTGCCATGCTGACCCTCGTCGGCCAGCAGGTCATCGACGGCTTCAGCGACCTGTCCGAGCAGGTGGTCAAGGGTCTTCAGCAGATCGAGCGCTGGGCCAGGACCGGGCCGTTGAGTCTGTCCGATGCACAGCTGACCTCGTTGCTGAACGAGGCACAGGCAGTGGTGACCACCAGCAACGAGCAGATCGTGTCCAGCGCCACCAGTCTCGGCACCGCCATCGGCCAGCTGGTCGCGGGCTTCTTCATCGTGCTGTTCGCGTTGTTCTTCTTCCTCTACGACGGTGAGCGGATCTGGACCTTCCTGACGCGGCTGTTCCCGCGTTCGAGCCGCAACCGCGTCGACTCCGCGGGTCGAGTGGCATGGGCATCCCTGACGGCGTTCGTGCGCGCGACGATGGTCGTTGCCCTGGTGGACGCGGTGGGCATCATGCTCGCCGCCGTCATCCTGAGCGTGCCCCTCGCTGTGCCGATCGGCGTGCTGGTCTTCCTCGGTTCCTTCGTGCCGATCGTGGGCGCCCTGGTGTCGGGCTTCGTGGCCGTCATCGTCGCCCTGGTGGCCCAGGGGCCGGTCGTGGCGCTGCTGATGCTCGGTGCGGTGCTGCTCGTCCAGCAGGTCGAGTCGCACGTCCTCCAGCCGTTCCTGCTCGGGAAGGCGGTCAGTGTGCATCCGCTCGGCGTGATCCTCGCGGTGACCGCCGGAGTGCTGGTGGCCGGTGTGATGGGTGCGCTGGTCGCCGTACCCGTCGTCGCGTCTCTGAACGCGGTGGTGCGAACACTCGCCGAGCCCGAACCGGAGCAGGAACCCGAACCGGAGCGGGAACCCGAACCGGAGCAGGAACCCGAACCGGAGCGGGAGCCCGAACCGGACGCCTGAGCCGGCCGCCGCGGCCGTTTCCCAACACTTCGTGGAAAACGGCGTCCAAGGGGGCGGGCTGGGTCCCCGTTCTCCAACACCTCGTGGAAAACGGCTTGCCTGCGCCGACGACCGACGTGGGGTCAGTGCGGGACGGCCGTGGCCTCCGCCTCGGCCTCGGCGGCCGCGCTCTGCCGTGTGGTCAGCGGGCGCTCCTTGATCAGCGCCGCCACCAGAAGGGCGACGACCACCACGGGTACGGCGGCCAGGAACGCATCGTGCATCGACAGCGAGAATGCCTGCACCACGGGCTCCCGGACCTCCGGCGGGAGCTGCTGGATCGCCTCGACGTCCGAGGTGCTGGGCATCTGGGCGGGTGGCAGGCCGGGGAGGAGCTCGGCGAGGTACGCCGCCACCTGGCTGGTGATGATCGCACCGAACACCGCCGTACCGAAGGAACCACCCATCTGCCGGAAGAACGTCACCGAG
Organism: Nocardioidaceae bacterium; assembly: GCA_050699155.1. Taxonomy (GTDB): domain Bacteria; phylum Actinomycetota; class Actinomycetes; order Propionibacteriales; family Nocardioidaceae; genus JBOHDD01. Next base: position 4,877 of record JBOHDD010000430.1, on the reverse strand, counting down.
CTGGTGGCAGACCCCATGTGCCTGCGGTCGACAGAGTTCTGCACCACCGTGACCAGCACCTGCATCTGCAGCCCCAGCCCAGCGCCCATGACGTAGATCGCGACCGCCGTCTGCCAGTAGGGCGTGTCGACGTCCAGCGAGCTGAGCAGCAACAGCGCGACGGTGATCGTGACCGCTGCCATCACCGGGAAGATCTTGTACCGACCGGTGCGGGTCATCACCAGGCCCGACGAGATCGAGGTCGAGAAGATTCCGACCACCATCGGCAGCATCGCGAGCCCGGAGATTGTCGGTGACATGCCGTCGACCACCTGGAGGTACATCGGGATGAAGATCATCGCCCCGAACATCGCGAACCCGGTGATGAACGTGTAGGTGATGCTGAGCGAGAACACGCTGTCGCGGAACAGCTCGAGCGGGATGATCGGCTCACTCACGCGCGACTCCACGAGCACGAACAGCAGCGTCAGCAGTGCGCCCGCGACCAACAGGCTCAGCCCCAGCGAGGAACCCCAGCCGTGGTCCGGGCCCGCCCACGCGGTGTAGAGCAGCAGGCAGGTGACGGCGGAGACGATGACCGAAGCCCCGAGGTAGTCGATCTTGTGGTCACGGCGTACGACGGGCATCGTCAGCGCGACCGAGGTCACCACCAGCGCCGCGATCCCGATGGGCACGTTGATGTAGAAGATCCAGCGCCATCCCGGCCCCTCGGTGAACCATCCACCGAGCACCGGTCCGAGCACGCTGCTGGTGCCGAACACCGCACCGAAGTAGCCCTGGTAGCGGCCACGCTCACGGGGCGGGATGACGTCGCCGATCACCGCCAGCGCGAGCGCGAACAACCCGCCGCCGCCGAGGCCCTGGATGGCGCGGAAGCCGATCAGGGCCTCGATGCTCCAGGCTAGGCCGGACAGCATCGAGCCGATCACAAAGAGGGTGATCGCGGCCTGGAAGATGATCCGCCGGCCGTAGAGGTCGGAGATCTTCCCCCACAGCGGGGTGGCGGCCGTCGAGGTGAGCAGGTACGCCGTGACGACCCAGGAGAGCTTGTCGAGACCACCGAGCTCGCTGGTGATCCGGGGCAGTGCCGTTCCGAGGATGCTCTGGTCGAGCGCAGCAAGGAACATCCCGGCCATCAGCCCGCCGAGCACGATCCGGATCTGTCGGTGGCTGAGGTAGCCGGGCGCTTCGGCCTGCGCGACTACGGCATCGGGGTTGTCAGACATGTGCGGATAAGGCTCCGAGGTTCGGTGTCGGGTCAGCTGGGGTGGTGCTCGTCGCCGGCGTCGAGGTCGGCGACGAACCGGGCGCTGAGGTCCTGCAGCGCCTGACGGTCCTTGACCGACCAGGTCGTCAGCGCCTGGGCGAGCCGGCGCTTGCGCTGCTCCATGGACGCCGCGAGCACCTTGGCCCCCAGCTCGGTGATGTGCACCCGCGAGGCCCGCCGGTCGTCGGGGTCCTCGGCCCGCTCGATGAGCCCGCGCTCCTCGAGCTGCCGGGCGTGCCGGCTGACCGTCGATGCGTCCAGGTGCATCCGGTTGGCGAGGTCGGACAGCCGGATCGCACCGGTGCAGCTCAGCACATGCAGCACCGGGATGGTGGCCGCGTCCACCTCGTCGCCGGGGTGGCGCAGCCGCATTCTCTTACCGATCTGCATGGCCAGCATCAGCACCGCCTCCTCGGGGGAGCCGGGCCGGAAGCCAACGGGACGTTCAGGATGCATGTACCAAGCATGCATCCGTTGCTTGTGTCGTGCAAGTTGTTTGCGACAGGGTAGAACTACCCCATGACCGAGAACCCCCTGCTCCTCGGACCATTGCTGCGTTACGTCGACGAGACGACGGCGACCATCTGGGTGGAGGTCGCGCAACGGGGCCCGGTGACCGCCACCGTCGGCACACGGTCGTTCGAGACGCACACCTTCACCGTGCACGGGCACCACTACGCGCTGGTCGAGGTGGACGGGCTCGCTGCCGGCACCTCGACGCCCTACGAGCTCCGGGTGGGCGACGTCGCGGCCTGGCCGCCCGCGGACTCGCCGTACCCACCGAGCCGCATCCGCACGGTCGACCACGGGGCGCGGCACCGGGTGCTGTTCGGGTCGTGCCGCACCAGCGTGCCGCACGACGCCGAGAACAACGCTACCCACGGCATCGACGTGCTCCGGACCTACGCGCTGCAGATGCCGAGGACCGACGAGCGCGAGTGGCCAGACCTCGTGCTGCTGCTCGGCGACCAGGTGTACGCCGACGAGACCTCCGACCAGATGCGGGAGTTCATCGCCGCACGCCGGGACATCGAGCGACCGCCACACACGGAACTGAAGGACTACGAGGAGTACGCACATCTCTACTATTTGGCGTGGTCCGAGCCCGCCAACCGTTGGCTGCTGTCGACCCTGCCCAGCGCGATGATCTTCGACGACCACGACATCCGTGACGACTGGAACACCTCCAGGGCCTGGCGGGACGAGATCAACCGCAACGCGTGGTGGCACGAGCGGGTCGTCTCCGGGCTCGCGGCGTACTGGGTCTACCAGCATCTGGGCAACCTGAGTCCGCAGGCGCGAGCCGACGACCGGGTGTGGCAAGAGGTACGCCGTGTAGGCCGCGACGGCGACGCCGGGCAGGTGCTCGACGAGCTCGCCGACCAGGTCGACCGTGACCCGGCGCGTGCGCGGTGGAGCTTCCATCGAGCCCTCGGCGGGAGCCGCTTCGTCGTACTCGACACCCGATGCGGGCGGATGCTGGACGAGGGCGACCGCCGGATGCTCTCCGACGCCGAGATGGAGTGGTTCGAGTCGCTGGCCACCGGTGGCGTCGACCACCTGTTCGTCGCCAGCTCGCTGCCGTTCTTCCTGCCGCTGGGACTGCACCACCTCGAGGCATGGAACGAGGCGGTGGCCGCCGGAGCCTGGGGGCCGAGGGCGGCACGCCTCGCCGAGAGGTTCCGCCAGGGGGTCGACCTGGAGCACTGGGCGGCGTTCCAGAAGTCGTTCCAGGCCGTGGCCACCGTAGTCACCTCGATCGCGCGCGGGGAGCGCGGCCGGCCGCCGGCGACGGTCACCTTCCTCGGCGGCGATGTGCACCACTCGTACATGGCGGCGGCCCGCGTCCGCCGTCGAGACCCCGAACAGTCGCGGATCCTGCAGATCGTGTGCTCACCGATACGCAACCCGTTGCCTCGGGTCATCCGGTTCGCCTCGGCGGCATCGGCGTACGGCCTGGCCTGGCCAATGGGGCGGCTGGTTGCGCGCTCGGCCCGCGTGCCCGACCCACCGTATCGCTGGTCGCTCACCGACGGCCCGTGGTTCGACAACGTGCTCGCCACGCTGGACCTCGACGGTCGCAGAGCCCGGGTCAGGTGGCACACCGCCGACGCCGGCGAGAACGAGTCCGAGCCCAGACTCGTCCTGTTGCGCTCGGCGACGCTGACCTGACCGGGTCCTAGGCTGACCGCCATGGGCTACGACAGCGACGTCCCGACCGTGTCCGCCGACCACGTCGTCGCGGCCAGGCGCGTGCAGGCGGGTGTCGTCATCACGACTCCTGTGGAGGAGTCCCGGTGGCTCTCGCAGCACGTGGGTGCGCCGGTCCATCTCAAGTGCGAGAACCTCCAGCGAACCGGGTCGTTCAAGATCCGCGGGGCCATCGTCCGGATGTCGCGGCTCTCCGCGGAGGAGCGGGCTCGTGGGGTGGTCGCGGCCAGCGCGGGCAACCATGCCCAGGGGGTCGCGCTCGCCGCACAGCAGCTGGGGATCAAGGCGACGGTGTTCATGCCCAGCGGGGCACCCATCCCGAAGGAGAAGGCGACGCGGGGGTACGGCGCCGAGCTGCGCTTCCACGGCAACACCGTCGACGAGTCGCTGTCGGCGGCGAAGGAGTTCGCCGCGGAGACGGGTGCCGTGCTGATCCACCCCTTCGACCACGCCGACATCGTCGCCGGCCAAGGAACCTGCGGCCTGGAGATCCTCGAGCAGTGCCCGGAGGTCCGGACGGTCGTGGTCCCGCTCGGCGGGGGTGGACTGCTCGCGGGGATCGCGACCGTCGTCAAGTCGGCCCGCCCCGATGTCCGGGTGGTCGGCGTGCAGGCCGAGAGGGCGGCCGCCTACCCCGGCTCGCTCGCCGCCGGTGTGCCCACCCCGGTGGACGCGATGTCGACGATGGCCGACGGCATCGCGGTCGGCTGCCCGGGGCAGGTGCCCTTCGCGGGGATCCAGAAGTTCGTCGACGAGGTGGTGACCGTCTCCGAGGAGTCGATGTCCACGGCGCTGCTGCATCTGCTGGAGCGGGCCAAGATGGTCGTCGAGCCGGCCGGCGCGGCTGGGGTGGCGGCCGTGCTGGAGCGCCCGGGTCAGCTGGACGGCCCGTTGGTCGCGGTGCTCTCGGGCGGCAACATCGACCCGCTGCTGCTGATGCGGGTCATCCGGCACGGCATGGCCGCCGCCGGGCGCTACCTGTCGTTCCGTGTGCGCATTCCGGACCATCCCGGTGCACTCGCCCGGCTGCTGGCCGAGCTCGCCGGTGTCGAGGCCAACGTGCTCGACGTCGTACACCAGCGGACGTCGGCACAGCTGCACCTCGACGAGGTCGAGGTCGCGCTGCAGGTCGAGACCCGCGGTGCCGACCATCGGCAGCGGGTCCTGGAGCGCCTGCGTTCGGCCGGGTACCCCTGCGAGTTCGGTTAACGGAGCGAAAGTCGCTCGCATGGTGTCGGTGGTCTCATGAACAATCACTGTGGCTGACCAAAAGATCACGAGGAGGGGGAGTCCATGGCCGCCGTCGAGGTGCACGGCCTGACCAAGGTGTTCGGCGCACGCAACAAGCAGGTGCGCGCCCTCGACGGGCTCGACCTGGACGTACCGGCCGGCACTGTCC
>JBOHDD010000429.1:0-4530 GCA_050699155.1 Nocardioidaceae bacterium | reverse complement strand
CTGCATGCAAGTGCCATCAAGGTGGACCCGAACCTCTACCAGCACACGGACCCGGTCGACGTCGGCAACGACATGCGGCTGCTGGTCTCGGAGATGGCGGGTCGGGCGAGCATCGAGCTGAAGGGTCGTGAGCTGGGCTTCGACCTGGGGCAGGACTCCGACCAGCTGTCCCGGGTGACCAAGCGGGTGAAGGACCTCGAGTCGGCGGGGTACACCTTCGAGGCTGCCGACGCGTCCTTCGAGCTGCTCCTGATCGAGGAGGTCGAGGGTGCTCGCCCGACGTACTTCGAGGTCGAGTCGTGGCGGGTGATCACCGAGAGCAACCCGGGCGCCGAGGCGGTCTCCGAGGCCACCGTGAAGCTGTTCGCCGGCGGCGAGCGGATCCTGGTGACCGGTGAGGGGAACGGGCCGGTCAACGCACTCGACCACGCGTTGCGTACGGCGATAGGGCAGGTGTTCCCCGAGGTCGCCAAGCTCGAGCTCGTCGACTACAGGGTGCGGATCCTCGACCAGGGCCACGGCACCGACGCGGTGATCAGGGTCCTGATCGAGACGTCCGACGGACAGACGAGCTGGATCACGGTCGGCGTCGGACACAACATCGTCGAGGCGTCCTGGGATGCCCTGCGTGACGCCGTGACCTATGGGCTGCGTCTCGCCGGCCGGGCGGCGACGTGAGCGCGCCGGCCGCGGTCACCGAGATGAGCTGGCCCTCGTCGACTCGTCTCGAGGCGAGCGTGCGCCATGCCGACGGCATGCTCGGACGCCTGGCCGCGGTGCTGATCACCCACCCGGTCAGCAGGTTCGACTACCGCGTGCAGGGGCCGACCGCGACGCTCACCGTTGTCGTCGAGGACACCGGCTGGCACGCTCAGCGGGTCGCCGCCCGGCTGCGCCGCGTCGTCGGAGTTCTCGACGTCACCTAGCAGGGAGCTGTCAGGCAGCCGCTTTGCCACGCTCGGGCGGTGTCGGCTCGCCGCGCGCGACGCCTCGGAGGCGTTGCGCCATCTGCAGGCAGCGGCGTCGCAGGCGCCGGTGGAGCTCGGGCGGTGCGCCGTCGTCGTCCTCTTCGAGGGCGGAGGCCGCCGTCAGCAGGACCTCGAACGCCGGGTCCACCAGCTGCGGTGTCTCCGGCAGGTCTCGCAATGTCTCCCCGAGCTCGGTCACCGCGGCGTGCAGTGGTTGCCACACCTCGTCGGGGTTGTCGGGGATGCGCACCACGTGGCCCACCTGGACGCCCTGCTCGACCCGGCTGCGCAGCCCTGCGGTGGAGACCCACCACAGGGTGGCGACCGTCACGCTGAGCAGACCGGCGAAGACCAGCAGCCGCCCACCCCAGGGAAGTGAGTCGACGGGGGCGGTCAGGTTGATGTCGAGCAGCAGCGCGGTGCCGATCCGGCCGGTCACCCAGACGCCCGCACCCAGCAGGGCGAGCGCACCAGGTCCGATCACGCTGAGGTCGGCACGCCGGGTCTCCCTGGTGCCGAGAGCTGCGTGCGGGTGTGGGACGTGCCAGTACCGGTAGAAACCGGCACCGGCGGCGGCGGCGAGAGTTCGCGGGGTACTCACAAGCTTTCCAACGGGTGCGCAGATGGCCATGGTGTGTCTGGTGCGGGTCGGCCCTGGCGGACGTTGCTGTACCGGATGCGCATCGTGACTAGCCGAGATCTTACGCGAGCGGCCGGTCGGTCTCGAAAGCGAAATGCCCTGTCCAGAGTGTGATCTGGCTCGCCCTGCACCGGCCAGGCGGCACCTCAGGTGCGGATGTCCAGCAGCGCGTCGCAGACGGTGACCAGGCGCTGTCGCAGAGGTGCTGCCCGCGAGGTGAAACTGCGCTGCTCGGCGGCGTACCGCTGCTTGCCCTCGACGGTCTCGATGCGCACCGGCGTGTAACCCAGCCCTGTCAGGTCGTACGGCGACGCGCGCATGTCGAGCTCACGGATGTCGCGCGCGAGCTCGAAGCAGTCGGCCACCAGATCGCTGGGTGTCATCGGGGCCAGCTTGTAGGCCCACTTGTAGAGATCCATCCCCACGTGCAGGCAACCAGGCTGCTCCAGCTCCTGCTGGAGGTCGCGTGCAGGCTCGACGGCATTGCGCGGTCGCGCAGGTGCGGTGAAGAAGCGGAACGCGTCGAAGTGCGTGCACGCGATGCGGTGTGACTCGACCACGGCGTCCGTGCCGTGGCTGCCGAGCCGCAGTGGCCAGGCCGCATGGCGCAGGTCGTCCCGCCGTTGCCGGTACACCATCGCCCACTCGTGCAGGCCCAGGCAGCCGAACGACGGCGCACGAGCCGCCGTGGCGGTGAGCAGGTCACGCACCCAACGGATGCGCTCGTGCCGTGACACGGCGTACGACGGGTCCAGGCCCACGCGGTCGGACTGGACGACATAACCGCGCGGCGGATCCTGCTCGGGGTGGCCCTCCAGGAGGACGCCGGGTCCTGGATTCCAGCGCCGCAGGGCTGAGGGTCGGAACGAGTAGTAGCTGAACAGGAAGTCCTCGACGGGGTGGGCCTCGCCGGCGCGACGCCGTGCGAGGTGCGCGGACAGAAGTCTGTCGACGCGCGCATGATGGGCCTGCTCGCGCCGCTTCCACTCTGCCGTTCCCAGGACAAGAGGCAAGGTCGTGGTCGAGAGGTCCTCCACAGCGGTCGAGGGTAGTCGGCCGACGCCCCCAGCTCCGCCGGTAGGCTGCCTGATCATGCGTATCGCGAGGTTCACCGTGGGTGAGGAGCCCCAGTTCGGTGTCGTCGAGGGGGAGGGTTCGGAGGCGTTCGTCGCGACCGTCCTCGGCGATCCGCTGTACCAAGGGGTCGAGCCCACCGGCGAGCGCGTCGCTCTCGAGCAGGTGCGGTTGCTTGCACCGGTGATCCCGCGCAGCAAGGTGGTGTGCGTCGGCCGCAACTACGCCGACCATGCCGCCGAGATGGGCGGCGACCCACCGGAGGAGCCGCTGCTCTTCCTCAAGCCCAACACGTCCGTGATCGGCCCCGGTGACCCGATCAGCTACCCGCGGCTGAGCCAGGAGGTGCACTTCGAGGGCGAGCTGGCGGTGGTGATCGGCCGGATCTGCCGGGACGTCCCGGCGGCCCGTGCACGTGAGGTGGTCTTCGGCTACACCGTCGGCAACGACGTGACCGCTCGCGACCTGCAGAGGAGGGACGGTCAGTTCACCCGTGCCAAGGGATTCGACTCCTTCTGCCCGCTGGGCCCCTGGGTCGAGACCGACGTCGACGCGGGCGACCTTGCGCTCACGACGTCGCTGAACGGCGAACCACGGCAGCAGGGGCGCACCAGCCAGATGATCTTCGACATCCCCACACTGATCGCGCACATCACGTCGGTGATGACGCTGCTGCCCGGCGACGTGCTCCTCACCGGCACGCCGGCCGGTGTCGGCCCGATGCAGCCGGGGGACGAGGTCGCCGTGACCGTCGAGGGCATCGGAACGTTGCAGAACAAGGTGGTTTCTCGTGACTGATCCGAGCGTCGAAGCGGCGTCTCCCGATATCCGTGTGCGGTTCTGCCCGTCACCGACAGGCAACCCGCATGTGGGGCTCGCGCGTACGGCGCTCTTCAACTGGGCCTTCGCAAGGCACAACGGCGGCACGTTCGTGTTCCGGATCGAGGACACCGACACGACACGCGACTCCGAGGAGTCCTACGGCCTGTTGCTCGACGTCCTCGACTGGCTCGGGCTGGACTGGGACGAGGGACCCGAGGTGGGCGGGCCGCACGGTCCCTACCGGCAGTCGCAGCGGTTCGACATCTACGCCGACGTCGCACGCCGGCTCCGCGACACCGGACGAGCCTACGACTGCTACTGCTCGCAGGATGAGCTGGACGAGCGACGGGAGCGGGCCCGCGCGGAGGGCCGCAGTCCCGGGTACGACGGGCACTGCCGTGAGCTGACAGCCGTGCAGGTGGCGGGGTTCCGCGACGAGGGGCGTGATCCGGTGCTCCGGCTCCGGATGCCCGACCGGACCATCGTGTTCGACGACCTCGTGCGCGGCGAGATCAGCTTCCAGGCCGAGCACGTGCACGACTACGTCCTCGTGCGTGCCAACGGCCACCCGCTCTACACCCTCGTCAACCCCGTCGACGACGCGCTGATGCGGATCACGCACGTGCTGCGCGGCGAGGACCTGCTGTCGTCGACCCCGCGTCAGATCGCGTTGTACGACGCGCTGGGCGCGATCGGTGTCGGCGACGGCACCCCCCCGCACTTCGGTCACCTGCCCTACGTGATGGGAGAGGCCAACCGCAAGCTGTCCAAACGTGACCCCGAGTCGAGTCTGCTCGGCTACCGTGAGCGCGGGTTCCTGCCCGAAGGCCTGCTGAACTACCTGGCGCTGCTGGGATGGGCCATCGCCGAGGACCGCGACGTCTTCTCGATGGAGGAGATGGTGGAGGCCTTCGAGGTGCACAGGGTCAACCCCAACCCTGCGCGCTTCGACCTGAAGAAGTGCGAGGCCATCAACGCGACGCACCTTCGTGCCCTGCCCGTCGCCGAGCTCGCGGACAGGATGGT
>JBOHDD010000428.1:0-1795 GCA_050699155.1 Nocardioidaceae bacterium | reverse complement strand
CGGTCCATCAGCTGCTCGGCGTTGTCCACGCCGTACATCTCCTGGTTGGCCGCGACGTCGGCGGGCGCCTGCGTGTCGGCCGTCTCGCCGTACGCGTGCGTCATGAACAGCTGCCCGACCTTCTCCTCCAGCGTCATCCGGGCCATCCGGCTACGGATCCAGCCCTCGGCATCGCCGTTGTCCTCGCGCGCCGAGCCGCCGCCCTCACCGGCGGGGGAGGCGGTCGCGATCGCGGGTGCGAGGGTGACGGTGAGGAGCAGGGCCGAGACCAGGGACCACCAGCGCAACGGGCGGCGGGTCGTTGATGGGTGGGACATCGTGCCTCCAGGCCGGTGCAGAGCGGCCGGCGAGGCGGTAAATCAGCAACCGGCCACTGACGATGCTCGGAAGTTTTCTACTAACCGGGTGCAGAGGTCAATAGCGAAGCGTGTCTGCTTCGTGACCGGATGTGTCGTCGGCGTCAGCCGAGACGCTTGCGCAGCCAGGCGATGTCGTCGGCCTGCCCCTCGCTCGGGGTCTCGACGACCACCGGTGCGTTCGCCGCACGCACGATGCCCATCAGGCTCTCGGGGTCGATCTCGCCCTGCCCGAGGTTCGTGTGCCGGTCGGCCCCCGACCCGAAGGCGTCCCGGGAGCCGTTGGCGTGCACCAGGTCGACACCGCCGGTGACCGCGCGGACCCGCTCCACCACGTCGGACAGCGCCTCGCCGCTGGCGTGGGCGTGGCAGGTGTCGAGGCAGAAGCCGACCTGGTCGGCACCCTCGGCGGCACCGATGGCGTCCCAGACCCGGGCGATGCTGTCGAGGCTGCGGGTCATCGCGTTCCCGCCGCCCGCGGTGTTCTCGATCAGGATCCGGCAGCGCAGCTCGAGCCGCTCGACGCACTTGCGCCATTTTTCGTACCCGGTCTCGGGGTCGTCGTCCCGGAGCACGTGCCCACCGTGCACGACCAGCCCCTTGGCCCCGATCTCGGCGGCCGCGTCGACCTGCTGCTGCAGCAGCTTGCGGCTCGGGATGCGGATGCGGTTGTTGGTGGTGGCCACGTTGAGGACGTACGGCGCGTGCACGTAGAGGTCGATGCCGGCCGAAGCTGCCGCGGAGCGCAGTGCCTCCGCGCCGCCGGCGTACGCCACCTCGGGCCCCTTCCACCCCTGTGGGTCGCCGAGGAAGAACTGCGCCAGCGACGCGTCGCGGATCTGGGCCTCCGCGATCGGGTCGACCTGGTCGACGTGGGCACCGATCGGCAGCTGGGGAGTCATGGCGGCCAGCCTACGACGGGCCACCCCCTGCCCGGTCTGCTGTCAGTAGAGGCCGCCGTTGGCCAGGTTGAGCGCGAACCCGAGGGCGCTGCCGACGAGTCCCACGACGATCACCCAGCGTTCGCCGCGGGTCTTGGAGATGAACTGGTCGTAGCCGCCGACCAGCGCTCCCACCAGGCCCATCCAGGAGCCGGCGATGTGCCAGGCCGGCTGGGTGGCCGCGATCAGCGACGCCAGGGCGAGTCCGAGGCTGAGGAACGCCAGCGCGTTCTCCATGGGGTGACGCTGGCCGTCGCTGTTGATCCAGTGGTTCAGCGGCTCGGGCAGCCGCATCCATCCGTGCGACGCTCCTGCATCAGAGGCATGTGTGCGGGCCATCAACCCACCTCCTGGTCCGAGACTGCCCCTCCGCCACCGGCCGCGCAAGCCCACCCACGCCCCCTGCCCGCGCACCCCTGCCAGCGCACCCCTGCCCGCGCTGCTCCACGTCGCGGGGGTCCCCCGGAACGATAGGTACGTCGCAGGGGACCCCCGCGA
>JBOHDD010000427.1:0-2673 GCA_050699155.1 Nocardioidaceae bacterium | reverse complement strand
CCAAGGTGATCGAGCTCTACCTCGGCTCGCTAGCCCGGGCCTGAGCGGCGCCGCACCCCGACGCGTTCGCCGCGCACCCCACTCACAGCCCAAGACGAGAGGCCCGGCCGAATCGGCCGGGCCTCTCGCTCGTCAACGACTGACTGCTGTCAGGAGATGTCTCCCTCGATGTAGTCGACGTTCTCGAAGTTGTTGTTGGCGAGGTACTCGAAGATGCCGATCGTCGCAGCGGTCGGGCTGCCCGTGCCGCTGAAGTTGATCGGTCCCGAGACCCCCTCGTAGTCGATGTCGTCACCCTGCTCGAGCATGCCCACGCACTCCTCGAACGTGGAGCAGGGGGTGCCCTCGGCCGACACGTCCCGCAGGTTGCGGGCCAGGGTCGCGCCGGAGTCGTCGTCACCGGCAACGGCGGCGAGACCCAGCAGGATGGAGGCGTCGTAGGACTCCGGACCGTAGGTGAAGCTGTCCAGGTTCTTGTTGATGCCCAGCAGGCGCTTGCGGAAGTCACCGGTCAGCTCGGCACCGGGGTACGTCGCCCGCACACCCTCGAGCGTGCCCTTCGGGAAGTCACCCGAGTAGTCGGCGGTGTTGCCGTCCACGAAGTAGATCTGCTTGTCGGCGGGGCCGATGTTGTTGCGGATCATCTCGGGAATGATCGAGGTGGTCTCCTCGAAGCCGATCAGCACGATCGCCTCCGGGTCGCCGGCCGCGATCTCCTGCACCTCGGAGCTCCAGTTGGTGGCCTCGGGGGTGTAGAAGACCTTGTCCACGACCGTGCCGCCGGACTGGCTGAAGACGTCCTGCACCTGGTTGGCGAGGGCCTCGCCGTACGCCTCCTGGCGCGCCATGATCGACACGGTGTCGTGTCCGTCGTTGGCGACGAGGTTCGCCATCACGGCACCCTGCAGCACGTCGGACGGCGACGTACGGAAGTAGAAGCCGTTGTCGTCGCAGTTGTCGAACGCGGTGGAGGTGTTGGCCGGCGACATCTGGAGCACACCGGCGCTGGTGATCTTGTCGAGCACGCTCAGCGACACGCTGGAGGACGCGGCACCGACAACGGCGTCGGCCCCGGCGTTGAGCAGCTTGTCGGTCTCGCTCGGTGCGATGTCCGGTGAGCCGTCACCGGAGTCGGCCTGGGTCAGCTTGACGTCCTTGCCGAGCACGCCGCCGGCGGCGTTCATCTCCTCGATGGCGAGCTGGACCCCGGCGACCTCGGGGGGACCGAGGAACGCGAGGTCACCGGTCAGCGGCAGCAGGCTGCCGAGAGTGAGCTGGCCGTCGCCCTGCTGCTCGGGCGGCAGCGGGCACTCCTGGGAGGCCGGCGACGCCGGCTCGCTCGGGCTCTCGGCCGCGGACGTGGTGTCCTCCGCAGGCGCTGCGGTGCCGTCTCCTCCGGAGCCACCGCATGCAGTCAGCGCGAGGAGCGCGGCGGCACCGGCGGCGGCTGCCCGCCAAGCGCGGATGGGGCGATTCATGGACCCTCCGAATGGTCAAGAAATCCGGACCGCCTGATCGGCGTCGCGGCGTGTGTTGTCGCAGCGAAACCTAGCGCTTTACGCCGATTCGTTGGTCTGCCGGGCCAAATTGCGGCGCCGTCGTTGCCAACTTGTGACCTGCCCCGCGCTCAACAGGCCCATCGGCGGCAGTGGCGGCTGTCACCGATGCCCGGGGTGCTACCCACCGGTCACTCTCCGCTCTCGGCCTGCTCGCTGCCTGCCAGGGAGGGCCCGTGGTCCAGGACCCCCTGTGCGACGTCACGCATGGACAGCCGCAGGTCCATCGCGGTCTTCTGGATCCACCGGAAGGCATCGGGCTCGCTCACGCCGAGTGTCTCCTGCAGCACCCCCTTGGCCCGGCCCACCAGCTTGCGCACCTCGAGCCGGTCGGTCAGGTCGGCGTTCTCCTGCTCGAGCTGGTGCAGCTCGGTGAAACGGCTCACCGCCATCTCGATCGCCGGCACCAGGTCGGTCTTGCCGAACGGCTTGACCAGGTACGCCATCGCCCCGGCATCACGAGCCCGGTCGACGAGCTCCCGCTGGCTGAACGCGGTCAGGATCACCACCGGTGCGATCCGCTGCCGCGCGATCCGCTCCGCCGCCGAGATGCCGTCGAGCTTGGGCATCTTGACGTCGAGGACCACGAGATCGGGCCGGTGCTCCTCCACCAGCGCTACCGCCGACTCGCCGTCGCCGGCCTGCCCGACCACGTCGTACCCCTCCTCTCCGAGCATCTCGGAGAGGTCGAGCCGGATCAGTGCCTCGTCCTCGGCGATGACCACGCGGCGGGCCGGTGTCGTGGGCTGGCTGTCCACTGGCGTATCCACGTGCGACAGGCTATCGACCGGATGGCGGGGTCCGCACCGCCGGACCGCGGGTGGGTTAGCATGACGCCGCACCGCCGGGTTGATGGAACAGGCAGACATGATGGATTCAAAATCCATTGTCCGAGAGGACGTGTGGGTTCGAGTCCCACACCCGGCACTCGTGTGTGACGTACGTCGATGCCTGACTAGCGGTGTCGGCGGTACGCCGGTGCGACCTCGTTGATGGCGTCACCGATCCGATGGATCCGCAGCGCGTTTGTCGACCCCGGGATCCCCGGCGGGCTGCCGGCCACGATCACCACCAGCTCGCCGATCGCGCAGCGGTCGATGTCAAGTAGCTGACGGTC
>JBOHDD010000426.1:0-2879 GCA_050699155.1 Nocardioidaceae bacterium | reverse complement strand
GGTCGCCCTGGTCACCGGAGCCTCCCGCGGGATCGGCGAGTCCATCGCGCGCACCCTCGCCCGGGACGGAGCGACCGTCGTCGGGGTCGACGTGCCGCAGATGGCCTCGGAGCTCAAGGAGCTGATGTCGCAGCTCGGCGGCGAGGCCGTCACCCTCGACATCACCTCGGTCGACGCCCCTCAGCGGGTGGCCAAGCACCTCTCCGACAAGCACGGCGGGGTGGACGTCGTGGTGCACAACGCCGGCATCACCCGCGACAAGAAGCTGGCGAACATGAAGTCCGACCGCTGGCGCTCGACGATCGGGGTCAACATCACCGCCCCGGAACGGATCACCGGCGAGCTGCTCGACCAGAAGCTGGTGCGGCCCAACGGGCGGATCATCGGCATCGCCTCGATCGCCGGCATCGCGGGCAACCTCGGCCAGACGAACTACGGCGCCTCGAAGGCCGGCGTGATCGGCTTCGTCGAGTCCCTGGCACCTCGGCTCTCCGACAACATCACGGCGAACGCGGTCGCACCCGGCTTCATCGAGACCCAGATGACGGCGCAGATCCCGGTGGTGACGCGTGAGGCCGGGCGCCGGATGAACTCCCTGTCGCAGGGCGGGCTCCCGGTCGACGTCGCCGAGACCATCGCCTGGTTCGCCAGCCCCGCCTCCACCGCCGTCAACGGGAACGTGGTCCGGGTGTGCGGACAGAGCCTGCTGGGAGCCTGACGGTGACGACCCGCTCGTACGACTCCGCACCCTGGATGCTGCCGCTGTACGCCAGGGCGGTGGCACCGGCCGTGCCCGGGCTGGGGCTGCTCCCCGGCGTACGACGCAGCGCACGCGAGCTCCCCGACCTCGACCTGCTCCGCACCGGTGTCGGGGTGGACCGCGACCACCTCGCGGCGTACGCGGAGGTCTGCGGGTTCGGACTGCGGGACACCCTGCCGTGCACGCTCCCGCACGTGCTCGCGTTCCCGTTGCACATGGCCCTGATGACCGACGGACGCTTCCCGTTCGCGCCGATGGGGATCGTGCACGTGGCGAACCGCATCACCCAGCACCGCCCGATCCTCAGCACGGAGACACTCGACCTGCTGGTGCGTGCCGAGGACCTGCGTCCGCACCCGAAGGGCCGTCAGCTCGACATCGTCACCGAGGCGAGCGTCGACGGCGAGGCCGTGTGGCGAGGCGTCAGCACGATGCTGCGCCGCGGCGCCGGAGGCGAGCGGGCGGCCACCCCGCCGGCGGAGCGCCACATCCCGGAGGGCGCCACCCGATGGGGGCTCGCGGGAGACCTCGGACGCCGCTACGCGGGCGTCTCCGGCGACCACAACCCCATCCACCTGTACGGCGTGACCGCCAAGGCCTTCGGGTTCCCCCGTCAGATCGCACACGGCATGTGGAGCAAGGCCCGCTGCCTGGCCGCCCTGCAGCCCCGGCTGCCTCGGTCATTCGAGGTCGAGGTGGACTTCAAGAAGCCCATCCTGCTGCCGGCGACCGTCGCCTTCGGCGCCACGGCCGGTGGCGGCGGCGAGGAGACGGAGTTCGGCCTGACCGACGCCAGGAAGGGCACCCCGCACCTCGTGGGCCGCGTCCACCGTACCCTCTGAGCTCAGGCCACCGGGGACGCCTGGTACGAACGCTTTTCGTACCGGCGGGCGCCGACGGTGGCTCAGCCGGCGGCGGCCTGGGCCTGCTTCCGCAGCTGCGCGACCACAGCGGCAGGGTCGTCCGCGCCGAACACCGCCGAACCGGCCACGAACACGTCCGCCCCGGCGTCGGCGCAGCGCTCGATGGTGTCCGCCGAGATCCCGCCGTCGACCTGAAGCCACAGCTCGACGCCCCGAGCCTCCATCAGCTCACGGGCGCGCCGGATCTTGGGCAGGCACACGTCCAGGAAGGCCTGCCCGCCGAAGCCCGGCTCCACCGTCATCACCAGCAGCATGTCGAGCTCGGTGAGCAGGTCGGCGTACGGCTCCACCGGCGTGGCCGGCTTCAGCGCCATCCCGGCCCTGGCTCCCTTGGCCCGCAGCTCACGTGCCAACCGGACCGGAGCCGCGGCCGCCTCGACGTGGAAGGTGACGTTCTGCGCGCCCGCATCGACGTACGCCGGTGCCCAGCGGTCCGGGTCCTCGATCATCAGGTGACAGTCCAGCGGAACCGAGCTCACCTGGCCGAGCGCCTCGACCACGGGCACGCCGATGGTGAGGTTGGGGACGAAGTGGTTGTCCATCACGTCGACGTGCAGCCAGTCGGCACCCGACACCGACTCCGCGGCCGCGGCCAGGTTGGCGAAGTCCGCGGACAGGATGCTCGGCGCGATCTGGATGCCCATCGTCGCCAGACTCTATCCGCTCGGCTCGCGACGCCGGAGTGCGGCGAGGAACATCGCGTCCGTGCCGTGGCGGTGTGGCCACAGGTGCACCGACGGACCGGGACCGACGTCCGGCACGTCCGGCAGCAGCTCGCGCGCGTCCTCCTCCACGACGTCACACCGCTCGCGCAGGACGGCATCGACGACGCCGCGCGTCTCGGCGGGATGCGGAGAGCAGGTCACGTAGGCGACGACTCCCCCGGTGCGGCAGCTGTCCACCGCCGACCCGAGAAGTGAGCGCTGCAACGCGGTCAGCTGCGGTACGTCATCCGGGCCGCGCCGCCACCGGGACTCCGGTCGGCGCCGCAGCGCTCCCATCCCGGTGCAGGGCACGTCGGCGAGGACCCGGTCGAAGGACTGCGGGCGCCACGCCGGGCGGGTGCCGTCGGCGCAGACCACTCCCCGCGCCCCCTCCCCGCCGCGCAACGCCTGGCGCACCAGCCGGGCGCGGTGCGGGAGGCGTTCGCAGGCCAGCACGCGGGCCCCCCGCCCTGCGGCCAGGCCGGCCAGCAG
>JBOHDD010000425.1:0-2193 GCA_050699155.1 Nocardioidaceae bacterium | reverse complement strand
TGGTCGCGCAAGCGTACGCGCCGGCGCTTCAACCCCAACATCCAGCGGGTGCGCGCGGTCGTGGGCAAGACCCCCAAGCGCCTGAACGTCTGCACGTCCTGCCTGAAGGCGGGCAAGGTCAGCCGCTGACGCTCTAGGACGCAGCAGCACTCCCGGCCTCACCGGAAGTGCTGGTGCCCCGACGGACCGTCGTACTCCGCACCGTCGACGGTCACCCCCGACCCCTCGCCGACCCTGCCGACCACCGTCCACTCCTCGGGCAGCGAGGCCTCCGGCGGGAAGGTCGCGGCCAGCGCGTAGTCCTCACCACCGGTGAGCAGGAAGCCGAGTGGGTCGACCCCCAGCGCGGCGCCAACCGCCGTGAGTGGTTCGGCCAGCTCGAAGGCACCGGAGCTGATATCGATCGCCATCCCGCTCGCGGCCGCCACATGTCCCAGGTCACCCAGCAGACCGTCGCTGAGGTCGATCATCGCGGTCGCGCCGAGCTCGGCCGCCTGTGGTCCCGCGGTGTACGGCGGCTCCGGGCGCCGGTACACCTCGACGACGGCCCGCGGGGACCGGAATCCCCGGCCGAGGACGGTGAACCCGGCCGCGGCCCAGCCAAGACGACCGCACACGGCCACCACGTCACCGGCTCGGGCACCACAGCGGCGTACGGGTTCGGTCGTGCACACGCCGAGCACTGTCACCGACAGCACGATCCTGTCCGAGGACGTGACGTCGCCGCCGAGCACGCTCGTCCCGGTGATAGCCGCCTCGTCCGCGATCCCGCGGGCGAGCTCGGTGACCCACTCCATCGGCGTGCTACCGGGAAGACCGAGCCCAACGACCATCCCCGTTGCCGAACCGCCCATGGCGTTGATGTCGGACAGGTTGGCCGCAGCGGCCTTGTGACCGATGTCCTCCCCCGAAGACCAGTCGCAGCGGAAGTGCCGGCCCTCGACCAGTAGGTCGGTGGAGACGACGACCTGACCCGACGGCACCTTCAGCACGGCGGCGTCGTCGCCGGGACCGACCACGACGTCGCTCCCCTGGGGGAAGATCGGCTGGATCGCCTCGATGAGGCCGAACTCCCCGACGTCTGCGACCGTTCCCTGCCGCGGCTGAGTCATCGATGCACCTTTCTGCCAGTCAGCGCCAACCGAGTTACGGCACCAGCCAACCAGGCGGTAGCGTGAGCGCACTGCCCGACCATCCCTTACCGCGCGAGCGCACGGGGGTGCGACACGAGGAGCCGGAGGACAACTGTGGTCGTACAGGCGTACATCCTTATCCAGACCGAGGTCGGCAAGGCCGCGGAGGTTGCTCAGTCCATCGCCGAGGTGAAGGGCGTGACCCTCGCCGAGGACGTCACCGGTCCCTACGACGTGATCGTCCGCGCCGAGGCGCGCAACGTCGACGAGCTGGGCAAGCTCGTCGTCGCCCGGGTGCAGACACTCCCCGGCATCACCCGCACGCTGACCTGCCCCGTGGTCCACATCTGAGCACGCCTGCCAGACGCCACCACCCGCATCGGCGTCCGTCACCCGTCCTCACGGTGGCGGGCGCCGTGGCATGCGTGTGGCTGCTCGTCGGATGCGGCACCGCCGTCGACGTCGACGCTCCGTCGACGGCCACCGGCCAGTGCTCGGACCTGCTCGCCTCGTTGCCCGAGACGGTCGACGGGCAGGAACGTAGGGACGTCAGTCCCGAGGGAGCAGCGGCCGCGGCCTGGGGCGACCCGGCGATCCTGCTGCGCTGTGGTGTCCGCCGACCGCGAGCCCTGGACGCCGACTCGCAGTGTGCCGTGGTGCAGAGCGTCGGCTGGTTCGCGCAGGAGCAGGCCGACGGCTTCAGGTTCACGACGATCGGCCGCGCCAGCAACGTCGACGTGTTCGTGCCGTACGACTACGAGCCCGCGGCCGATGCCCTGGTCGACCTGGCCGGGCCGATCAGGTCCGTGGTGCCCGAGACCCGGCCCTGCGTCTGACCGGGTCACGCCGCGTGTGCGTGGTGCCAGCCAGTGAGCGCGACCTCGTGGCCGGTGGGATACATCTCGATGGTGAGGTCGGCGGTCGCGGGGTTGGTGGGCTCGGTGGTGGCGAGTGTGCGGGTGCCGGTGTGGTCGACGAGGTAGGTGCTGCCGTGGGGGTCGCGCCAGAGGTAGATGCCGGGGTAGGGCTGTTTGACCTGCCAGCTGCCGTGGGTCTTGAT
>JBOHDD010000424.1:0-2448 GCA_050699155.1 Nocardioidaceae bacterium | reverse complement strand
GCGGCTCGCCGACTCCCTGCGCGGCCGGCGATCCCGGGCAGCGCCAGACCCAAGGAGTGTATGTGTCCGACGTCTTCGGCCCGCCCCAGGACGGCGACGGCCTCGACCTCGTGCAGCTGCTGACGCCAGAAGGCGAGCGGCGCGAGCACCCAGACTTCTCCTTCGGCCATGACATGTCCGGGGACGACGAGGCAGCGCTGATCAAGGGCTTCTACCGTGATCTGGTGCTCTCTCGACGGATCGACACCGAGGCCACCGCCCTGTGCCGGCAGGGCGAGCTCGGCATCTGGGCCTCGCTGCTGGGTCAGGAGGCCGCGCAGGTCGGCTCCGCCAGGGCGTTGAAGCCGCAGGACTTCGTCTTCCCGACGTACCGCGAGCACGGCGTCGCCTGGTGCCGCGGCGTCGACCCGCTCCGGCTGCTCGGGCTCTTCCGCGGCGTCGACCAGGGCGGCTGGGACCCGCAGGAGCACAACTTCGGCCTCTATACGATCGTGATCGGTGCGCAGACGCTGCATGCCACCGGCTACGCGATGGGGATGCAGCGAGACGGCGTCGTCGGGACCGGCGACGCGGACCGCGACGCCGCGGTCGTGGCGTACTTCGGCGATGGTGCGACCAGCCAGGGCGACGTCAACGAGGCGTTCATCTTCTCCTCGGTGTTCAACTCGCCGGTGGTGTTCTTCTGCCAGAACAACCAGTGGGCGATCTCCGAGCCGATCGAGCGGCAGTCGCGGATTCCGCTGTACCAGCGTGCGAACGGGTTCGGGTTCCCCGGCGTACGCGTGGACGGCAACGACGTGCTCGCCTGCTACGCCGTCACCCAGTCGGCCCTCAAGCACGCCCGTGAGGGCAGCGGCCCGATGCTGATCGAGGCCTACACCTACCGGATGGGTGCGCACACCACGACCGACGACCCGACGCGCTACCGGGTCTCCGACGAGCTCGAGCACTGGAAGCTCAAGGACCCCATCGCCCGCGTCAAGGCCTACCTCGCCCGCAACGGCACGGCCGACGAGACGTACTTCGCCGAGGTGGAGTTCGAGGCCGACCAGATCGCCGAGCACCTGCGCCGCGGCTGCCTCGAGCTGCCCGACCCGAGCCCGCTCGACATCTTCGATCAGGTGTACGTGGAGCAGACGCCCGAGCTGGTAACGCAGAAGGAGCAGTTCGCCACCTACCTTGCTTCGTTCGAGGGAGCCCACTGATGGCCGCGATCACACTTGCCAGAGGCATCACCAACGGTCTGCGTGCCGCGATGGAGGCCGACCCCAAGGTCATCGTGATGGGCGAGGATGTCGGCAAGCTCGGCGGCGTCTTCCGGGTCACCGACGGTCTGCAGAAGGACTTCGGTGAGGACCGGGTCATCGACACTCCGCTCGCGGAGTCCGGCATCCTGGGTACGGCGGTCGGCCTCGCGATGCGCGGCTACCGGCCCGTGTGCGAGATCCAGTTCGACGGCTTCGTCTACCCCGCCTATGACCAGATCGTCAGCCAGGTTGCGAAGATCCACTTCCGCAGCCGCGGCCGGGTGAAGATGCCCATCGTGATCCGCATCCCCTTCGGCGGCGGCATCGGCGCGGTCGAGCACCACAGTGAGAGCCCGGAGGCGCAGTTCGCGCACACGGCAGGGCTCAAGGTCGTCTCGTGCTCCAACCCGGTCGACTCGTTCCAGATGATCCGGCAGTCGATCGCGTGCGACGACCCGGTGGTGTTCCTCGAACCCAAGAGGCGGTACTGGGAGAAGGGTGAGGTCGACGAGACCGTCGACGCCTCCGCTGCCTACCCGCTGTTCAAATCGCGGGTGGCTCGCGAGGGCACCGACCTGACCCTGCTGGCCTACGGGCCGATGGTGAAGACCTGCCTGGAGAGTGCGACCGCCGCGGCCGACGAGGGCACCCAGCTCGAGGTCATCGACCTGCGCACGCTCTCGCCGCTGGACATGGAGCCGGTGTACGAGTCCGTGCGCAAGACCGGCCGTGCCGTCGTCGTGCACGAGGCACCGGTCAACCTGGGGCTCGGCTCGGAGGTCGCTGCGCGGATCCACGAGCAGTGCTTCTACTCGCTGGAGGCGCCGGTGATGCGGGTCTGTGGGTTCGATACGCCGTACCCCCCGAGTCGTGTCGAGGAGGAGTACCTGCCCGACCTCGACCGGGTCCTCGACACCGTCGACCGCACCCTCGCCTACTGACGCCCAGGAGACACGTCGATGTCTGATGTGAACCAGTTCAAGCTGCCCGACGTCGGTGAGGGCCTGACCGAGGCCGAGATCGTCAGCTGGAAGGTCAAGCCTGGCGACACGGTCAAGGTCAACGACATCATCGTCGAGATCGAGACCGCCAAGTCGCTGGTCGAGCTGCCCTGTCCGTGGGCCGGCACCGTGGCCCAGCTCCTGGTGTCCGAGGGAGACACCGTGGCGGTCGGCACGCCGATCATCTCGGTCTCGTCCGG
>JBOHDD010000423.1:0-2923 GCA_050699155.1 Nocardioidaceae bacterium | reverse complement strand
GAGCGGCTGACCAAGGAGGCCGCCGAGCGGCACACGCAGGCGCTGGAGGAGACCAAGCGCCTGCTCGACGACGCCGAGCAGCGGGCTACCGCGGCAGAGGAACGGGCCAGCCAGGCTACCGCGCAGGCCACCCGGCAGCGCGACGACGCGGCCGCGGAGTCCGAACGGCTGGTCACCCGGGCGCGGCGCGAGGCCGAGCAGGTCATCGCGGCCGCACGCAGCCAGGCCCAGCAGATCTCCGCGCACGGGCAGGCAGACGCGGAGCGGTCGATCGAGCTGGCCCGACACGAGCTGCAAGGCCTGCAGCGCCGCCGCGACGGCATCGTGGGGCAGCTGTCAGCCCTGCGGGACTTCGTGGCGGGCTTCGCGGGGTCCGACGAGGCGAGCACCGACCCGACCGAGGACGATGCCACCACCGCCGACGATGCCGTCGAGGACGACGACTCCACTCAGGTGATGGGCGCGGTCACTGACTCGCCCAAGCAGCGCCGAGCCTGAGACCCTCGGCGCAGGACAACTAGGCTCGGGGTGTGACCGAACGGGACGAGCCTGCACAGGTTGATGAGCCTGCGCCGGCCGAGGACCAGGAGCACGACCAACCGCAGGACGAGCCCGCGGAGCACACCGCGCCGGTCGACACCGCGCCGACCGACACCGCGCCGTTCGGACATCCCGGCCAGGCTCTCGGCGGCCTCCACTCCCCCTTCTACATCGGCTTCTTCGGCGCGCTCGGCGTCCTGGTGGCGCTCGCGCTGCAGTCGGTGCTGGCGGCCGCGTCGTCGGTGATCGTGCTCGTGGTGGTGGCGTTGTTCCTGGCCGTCGGGCTGAACCCGGTGGTCGAGCTGCTGATCAGAAGTGGCGTGAGACGGGGCATCTCCATCGCGCTGGTCTTCACCGGCCTGCTGGTCACGATCGTCCTGTTCGGAGTCGCCCTCGTCCCGGTCATCTCCGACCAGGTCTCGGCGATCGTGGCCGCCACCCCCGACCTGGTCAACCAGCTCAAGAGCAACACCTGGATCAACGAGGTCAACGAGCGCTTCAACATCCTGGACCGGATCAGCCAGGAGGTACGCGCCGGCGACTTCGGGGCACAGCTGGCCGGGGGCGTGCTCGACGTCAGCCTTGCCGTCCTGGGCGCGCTGGCCAACACCCTCATCGTGGTGATCCTGGCCCTCTACTTCCTGGCCGCCCTACCGCGGATGAAGCGCTCCGGGTACCAGCTGGTACCGGCCTCGCGGCGGGCGCGTGTGTCCGCCCTGGGTGACGAGATCCTCCGGCGGGTCGGGGGGTACGTCGGAGGCGCGTTCGTGATCGCCCTCCTCGCGGGTGTGACGTCGGCGATCTTCCTCGTCGTCGTCGGTCTCGGCGACTACGCCGTGGCGCTCGCGTTCGTCGTCATGCTGCTGGACTTCATCCCGCTGATCGGGGCCACGATCGGTGCGGTGATCGTGTCCGCGATCGGGTTCGCCGTCGACCCGAGGATCGGGCTGGCGTGTGTGATCTTCTACCTTGTCTACCAGCAGGTGGAGAACTACCTGATCTACCCCCGGGTGATGTCGAACTCGGTCGACGTGCCGGGCGCGGTCGTCATGGTCGCGGTGCTGGCCGGTGGTGCGCTGCTCGGTGTGCTCGGCGCACTGCTGGCGATCCCCATCGCGGCCGGCCTGCTGCTGATCATGCGCGAGGTGCTGATCCGTCGCCAGGACGCTCGCTGACCGACGTACCCTCCGGCCCGGCCACGGGTACGTCGGCGTACGCCGCCACCGTGCGGTCCGCGTAGGCCGACGCGTCCACCGTCTCCATCGGTCCGTCCCACTCTCGCGGGAGAGGCGAGCGTGCGGGGGCGAGCTTCGACACCACCAGGTCGAGCACGGTCTCGGCGTCGCCGACCCACAGGTGCTTGCCCCCCTCGACCCCGATCACCTCAGCCTGCGGCACGCGGGCGAAACGCTCCCGCGCCTGCACCGGACGAAGGTAGTCGTCATGCTCGGGAACCACCGCCACCAGCGGCTTGCCAGAGCCGGCCCACTCGTCGAGGTGCTCGTCGGTGGCGAACCGCAGCGGCGGCGAGAGCAGCACCGCTCCGGTGACCGCAGGGTCGCAGCCGTGCATCAGCGCGAGGTCGGTGCCGAAGGACCATCCGAGCAGCCAGATGTCGGGCAGCTCGGCGAACTCGGCGTACTCGATGGCGGCGGCGACGTCGTACCGCTCTCCACGGGCGGAGTCGAACTCCCCCTCACTGGTGCCCTGCTCGCTGGCCGTCCCCCGAGTGTTGAACCGGAGTACGGCGATGTCCGCCAGCGCCGGGAGCCGGTAGGAGGCCTTGCGGATCACGTGGCTGTCCATCATCCCGCCATGTGTGGGCAGCGGGTGCAGGCAGACCAGGGTCGCGACCGGGTCGTCGTGCTCGGGCAGCGCGAGCTCACCCACCAGCGACACGCTGTCGGCGGTCTCGAGACGCAGAGCCTCACGGCGCGCGGGCAGCATCGAGTTGGCACGGATCACAGACATCAGCAGAAGCGTAGCCGGGGGCACGCTGCGGCACCTATTCGCGCAACCGCGAGGCCATCGAGGCCGGCTCGCAGCGGATGTGAGCCTTCCCGGGCTCAGCGGGCGGAGTAGTCGCGGAACCCGCGGCCGGTCTTGCGACCCAGGTAGCCGGCGGTCACGAGGTGCTCCAGCAGCGGTGCGGGCGCGAACCCAGGCTCACGGAACTCCAGGAAGAGCTCGCGCTCGATGGCAAGGGACACGTCGTTGCCGACCACGTCGAGCAGCTCGAAGGGCCCCATCGGCAGTGCGCAGCCCTTCTTCATGGCGGTGTCGATGTCGTCGGCGGAGGCGTAGTGCGCCTCCAGCATCTTGACCGCGTCGTTGAGGTACGGGAACAGCAGTGCGTTGACGATGAACCCCGCGCGGTCGCCGC
>JBOHDD010000422.1:0-3246 GCA_050699155.1 Nocardioidaceae bacterium | reverse complement strand
GTCCAGGTGCCCTGCGTCAGGGTCCACCCGTTCTCGCCCGACTCGACGTCGTCACTCCACACCGTCGCGCCGTCGGCAGTCAGCTCGAAGTCGTCGGCGAACCAGCCACGCTCCACGAATGCCGCGTCCGTGGCGTAGCGCAGTCGGACCTGCACGTCCTGGCCGGCGTACGACGACAGGTCGACGTAGTGGTGCTGCCAACCGGCCGTGGCCCCGGTCAGACCGTACTTCTTGCCGCCGTAGTCGCCCATTCGGCCGTTCGGGTCGGCGTAGTCGTCCGGCGTGGAGACCTCGTCGCCGGCCTCGTCGTAGACCTTCTGCTCGGTCCAGCTGAGGCCACCGTCGGCGGAGACCTCCACGAAGCCGTAGTCCCAGTCCTCCTCGATGACGTAGTTGTCCCACATCCAGAACCTCGCGGAGGTGGCTCCGGCCGGAACCGACACCTGGCGGGACAGCTTGTTGTCCGCCCAGTCCTGGTCGTTGCCGGTCCACCACATGTTGGCGCCACTGTGCGGTTGGGCCAGGGAGATGACCTTGTCGGGCAGGTTGACGATGGCGCCGTCCTGGGTGCCGCTGACCGGCCGGGAGTTCTGTCCGACCCGGACCGAGCGCGGGTCGTCGCCTGGGTCGAGCTGCACGGGGTCGGCCCAGCCGAGCATCCACTTGTCCCACAGGCTCATGTGGGTCGGCAGCGACTGGAAGATCGGCCCGGAGTGCGAACCCGACGCCATCAGGTCCCAGAAGTCGACGTCGGAGTCGCCGTTGCCGGACGTGTCGTACAGGTCCGGCAGGCCCAGGTCGTGGCCGTACTCATGCGCGAACACGCCGACGCCGGAGTCCTCCGGCTGCACGATGTAGTTGCTGATCTCGAAGTCGGTGCCGGGGATGGGGGCTCCTCCGGTCACCGCCGAGGAGTGTGCCCAGATCGCGTAGGTGCCCTGTGCACCCCCGCCACCGGACTTGTCCTCACCCGCGTGCACCAGCACCACGTGGTCGATCACGCCATTCGGCTCGTGGATGTTGCCGTCCTCGTCCACGTCGGCCTGGTCCTCCTGGTCGTACTCCGCCCACGGGAAGTCCGGCCGTTCCTTGGCCAGCTGGTCGATCGCGTCGACGGCGAGGGCGCCCGGCCCGAGCGGGTTGTCGGGGTGGCCCTGCATGCCCTGCGGCGGCCCGGCGACCCATTCCATCTCGCCCTGCTCGTTCTCCTCGAGGGAGCAGGTGTCGGCGCCGTACCACGCCTCGGAGTGCGGCACCTCGACCCACGGGGTCGCCTCTCCGGTGACCGTATAGGCGCCGCGCGACATCTCCTCGAACATGTTCTTCATGGTGTAGCCGGAGATGTCGATGCCCGGCTCGCCGTCGGGCCCGGTGAGGTCGGGGCGCACCCTCTCGGTGATGCCCTCGTCGGTGTAGAGCATCTTGTTGAAGTACTCCAGCGAGAAGTCGTCGACCCACATCGAGTTGTTGTCGGCCTGCTCGCCGTCTGCGGGGTTCGGGATGTCGTTGTGCAGCGGACCGCTCTGCACGTTGCCCGGCTCGCAGGGACGCTCGGCCTCCGGTCCGAAGACGTAGCTGGGGACCATGCTGTCGGCGAAGCTGTCGGTGGCCTGCTCGTTGAACTCCACCAGGATGGTCAGCAGCTTGGCCTCGGTGGTCTGCTCGACGTCCTTGTAGCGACGTGCCCGTACCTCCTTCGGGCTGCTGCCGGTCCTGATCGCCTGCGCCTCGACCTCGGCCAGCTCGCCTGCCGTCACCGGGTTGCCGGCGGCGAACTTGGCGTCGTAGGCGACCGCCCGCTCGACGGAGGTAGTCGCCGGCTGCCTGCGACCGTCCTTGCCGACCTTGACGTCGTGGTCGCTCTCGGGCTGCACCCGCGGTGCGACGTAGTTGATGTACCGGCTCGAGGCCGTGGCGGGCTCGGACGGCTGGTCGGACGGCTGGTCGGACGGCTGCGGCGCTGCGGCCATCCCGGTCGTGCCCGACGCCAGTCCACCGGCGGCGAGTGCGAATGCGGGAACGACAGCTGCGAGGCGGAACCGAGAGCGCCCGTGATGACGGTGAGACATCTCTTCCCTTTCGGCCCGGGAACCCGGGGGTAGGACCGCGACGGCACGCACAGGGTTTGGCGTGTCGAGTGGTGGCCGACGGCACCCACCCGACGCACCGGAGAATCTCGGCCACGAACCGCGATGACACTGTCACCCGGTGTCAATGCAGGGCAATAGCCGCGACCCCGGTGTTACAGGTCCGTTACGGAAGAACAGTTCATTCGTCATGTCTCGCAGACGCGGAACGCGACCAACAGAGCAGCACCTCGGACCGGTCCACGAACGCGTCCTCGGTCAGCAGCGCGAGGCGGTCGGCCGCCCGGCGCCGTACCCCTTCGCGGGCCGACGGGCCCAGCTGGTCGAACCGCCAGCCCATCCGGCCGAACCCGGTCCTCAGGGCAAGGGTCGACTCCGGCGCGAACGTCGCCCCCAGCGGACGCTGCTCGGTGCGTACGTCGATGAGCCCGGCAGCCTCGAGCACGGCGGTCATCCGGGTCGGGCTGTCGGCCAGGTCGTCCGAACGCGGCAGCTCCGGAAAGCTCGGCGCAGCCGCGCGGTCGAGCTCCTCGGCCACCACGGTGTCCGCGTCGCTGCCCGCCTCGGCGACCCAGGTCGCGGTCAGCAGCCACCCGGTGGGCCGCAGCACCCGGACGCCTTCGGCAACGGCCCGGTGCGCGTCGGGCAGGAGGGAGAGGACGAAGGCCATCACGACGACGTCGACGGTGGCGTCAGCCAGCGGGAGCCTGGCCGCGTCGGCCTGCAGCCGGGGGAGCCGGTGGTCGGCACGCGACAGCATGCCGCGGCTGCGGTCGAGCAGGACCAGCAGGCCACGCCGCCCACCGGCCAGCGTCCGGAGCACCGGGACCAGGGTGCCGGTGCCGGCCCCCAGGTCAAGGACGGTGCGCGGCCCGTCTTGCGGTAGTCGGTCCACCAGGGCACGCGCGTGGTCGTGCAGGACCGGCGCCCAGTGCTCGTCGTACGCGCCGGCTCCGCGGTCGTAGACGCCCGCCACCAGCGACTCAGGAGTGCCGGCTCGTCCCATGCTCGGCTCGGGCGAGGCCCTGGTGCGGGCTCAGCGCGCGGACGACACCGCGTAGGCGGCGAGCTCGCCACCGAGGTCGGCATGCACCCTGGCCCGCACGCGGGTGCCGTCACCGGTGTGCTCCATCTCCAGCACCTCGCCGTACTCATGGAT
>JBOHDD010000421.1:0-2702 GCA_050699155.1 Nocardioidaceae bacterium | reverse complement strand
TCTCGGTACGACGTCAGCGCATATCGAGCGCGAGATCGTGGAACCGCCGGACGAGGAGGAGGTGACCGAGGTCCAGACTCCTACGCCGAGCCAGGAGGTACCCACCTCGCCGGTGCCGCGGCCGACGGTACGCGGCACGTTCACGACGCCGCCGCCGACGCCCGAGGTGCCCGAGACCGACCCCGAGACCGACCCCAGCGCCCGCCCGACCCAGGACTGACCCGCCGGACCACCGGCCTGCCACGATGGCCAGATGAGCGACCTGGTCCGGCTGAAGACGGCGGCCGGACGCTGGATCGTCCTGGCGGCGGTGCTCGGTTCCGGCATGGCCCTGCTCGACGGGACCGTCGTCAACGTCGCGGTCAAGCCGATCGGTGAGGATCTCGACGCCGATCTCGCAGAGCTGCAGTGGGTCGTCAACGCGTACATGCTCAGCCTGGCCTCGCTGATCCTGCTCGGCGGGTCTCTCGGTGACCGGTTCGGTCGACGGCGGGCGTTCATGATCGGTGTCGCCTGGTTCGCCCTCGCCTCGCTGGTGTGCGGGTTCGCCCAGGACGCGTTCCAGCTGATCGCCGCCCGTGCACTGCAGGGGGTGGGCGGCGCGCTGCTGACGCCGGGGAGCCTGGCGATCCTGCAGGCGACCCTGCACCCCGCCGACCGCGCACGAGGCATCGGCGTCTGGTCGGCGTACACCGGAATCGCCGCAGCGGCCGGTCCCCTTCTCGGCGGCTGGCTGATCCAGGTCGCGTCCTGGCGGTGGGTCTTCTTCATCAACGTCCCCCTGGCCGTCGTCGTGCTCGTGGTGTCCGCACGCCACGTGCCCGAGTCGGCCCATCGGGTGCCCGGCGAGCGCTTCGACGTACGCGGCGCGGTCCTCGCCGCCCTCGGGCTGGCCGGGGTCACGTACGCGTTGATCGAGGCGAACACCGGTTGGAACGCGACAGTGCTGACCGCGACCGTGGTGGGACTGGCCGCCCTCGCCGCCTTCGTGCAGGCCGAGCGGCGGCGCCGGGACCCGATGCTTCCCCCGGAGCTGTTCACCGACGTGACCTTCTCGGTGGTCAACGTGGTGACGTTCGCGGTGTACGGCGCGCTGGGCGGCGGGCTGTTCCTGCTGGTGCTGCAGCTCCAGGTGACGTCCGGCTTCACACCGTTGCAGGCGGGGATGTCGATGTTCCCGTTCACCGTGATCATGCTGCTGTTCTCGTCGCGCTCAGGGGCCCTGGCCTCCCGGATCGGTCCACGGGTCCAGCTGATCGGCGGACCGGTCGTGTCCGCGCTGGGGATGCTGATGCTCAGCCGCGTCGGAGCCGACGCGTCGTACCTGGTGAACGTGCTGCCGGGCGTCTGCCTGTTCGGCATCGGCATGACCCTGCTGGTCGCGCCGCTGACCGCCACCGTCCTCGCCGCGGTGCCCGACGAGGACGCGGGGATCGCCAGCGGCGTGAACAACGCCGTCGCACGCGCGGCGAGCCTGCTCGCGGTCGCTGCGCTGCCGACCGTCGTCGGACTCTCCGGCGAGAGCTACCAGGATCCGGTGGCCTTCACCGACGGCTACCGTGCGGCGCTGCTCGTCTGCGTGGTCGTCCTGCTGATGGGTTCGGCCACGGCGACCCTGGTCCCCCGACGGCAGGCGGTCTAGCAGCCCGTGCCCGCGGGCGAACTGACCACAGCCCGGCTAGTCTCGCGTGCATGGACACCGTCATCGGGACCCGTGAGCAGCCGGGCGGCCCCGCAGCGGACGCGGTGTCCACCCGTGCGCGCGAGCTGCTCCGCGGACCCGGTGTCGTGGTCCTGTCCGGTGCCGGGGTGAGCACCGACTCCGGCATCCCCGACTACCGCGGTCCGGGCTCGCCCCGGCGTACGCCGATGACGTTCGGCGAGTTCCTGTCCGGCCACGACGCGCAGCGGCGCTACTGGGCGCGCAGCCACCTCGGGTGGCGACGGATGACCACTGCGCGACCGAACCCCGGCCACGACGCGCTGGCCCTGATGGAGCGTCAGGGGCGGGTGCCGGCCGTGATCACGCAGAACGTCGATGGCCTGCACCAGGCCGCGGGCAGCCAGGTCGTGGTCGATCTGCACGGGCGCCTGTCGGACGTGGTGTGCCTGTCCTGTCACGACAGGTCCAGCCGACTCACGCTGCACCACCGGCTGGAGGCGCTGAACCCGGGCTTCGGCGTCGGTGTGGACGCGGCGTCGGCGCCGGACGGCGACGTGCTGCTCGAGCAGGTCGGCGACTTCCGGCTGGCGGGCTGCCGGCGCTGCGACGGACCACTGAAGCCCGATGTGGTGTTCTTCGGCGAGAACGTCCCTCGCGTGCGGGTCGCCCGGTGCGAGGCCCTGGTCGACCACGCCCGCGCGTCACGGGGTCCTCGCTGACGGTGATGTCGGGTCTGCGCTTCGTCCGGCGGGCGCATCGCGCCGGTACGCCGGTGGTCATCGTCAACCGCGGCCCGACCCGTGGGGACGCGCTGGCCACGGTCACGGTGGCCGGCGGGTGCAGCGAGGTCCTGGGGCAGCTCGCGGCTACCGACTCGTCGACCCGGTACTCGTCGATTCGGTGATCTCACCATGCTCGCGGCAGCGGGCGACCCAGCCGCGTGGGACGACCTGCACGACCATCCGGCGACGGCAGTGCGGACAGTACCGCGGTGGCTCGAGTGCTCGCAGGCGGGCGCACGCGTCGTGACCGCCGGCGT
>JBOHDD010000420.1:0-3663 GCA_050699155.1 Nocardioidaceae bacterium | reverse complement strand
AACCTAACGGTGCAGGGGACCCCCGCGACGAAAAGGGGGCGGCGGCTACTGGGGCGTGGAGGGTTCCTCGACGGGGGGCTCCTCGACGGGGGGCTCCTCGGCGGCGGGCTCGTCGGCGACCTCGTTCGGGTCGGCGAAGGTGCCGTCGGGCTGGAGGTTCTTCAGGTCCAGCACGTTGCCTGAGGCGTCCTTCACCTCGGCGGACTCCACCACCAGCGCCAGGGCCTTCCCGCGTACGACCTCGGACACCAGCAGTGGCACCTGTCCCGCTTGCATCACCTGCTGGGCGAACTGCTCGGGCTGCATCCCCGACTGCTGCGCGCGCCGGACGATGTGCTGGGTGAGCTCGTTCTCCTCGACACCGAGCTCCTCCCTGGTCGCGATCTCGTCGAGCACGAACTGCGCGGCAAGGGCGTCGCGTGCACGCTTCTCCACCTCGGCGGCGAACTCGTCCTCGGTCTGCTCCTCGGAGTCGAGGTACTGCTGCTCGCTCATCCCGGCGTACGTCAGCTGCTCACGGATCTGCTCCCGGCGCTGCGCGACCTCGTCGGTCACGACCTTCTCGGGCAGCGGCACCTCGGTCAGGTCGAGCAGCTTCTCGAGTACGGCGTCGCGCGCGGACGCCGCCTGCTCCAGGCGCTTGCCACGCTCCAGACGAGTGCGCAGATCGGCGGTCAGCTCCTCGATCGAGTCGAACTCGGACGCCGTCTGGGCGAACTCCTCGTCCACCTCGGGGAGCTCCTGCCGCTTGACCGCGGAGACGGTGACCTCGACGTCGACGTCCTCGCCGGCCAGGTCGCCGCCGACGAGCTGGCTGGAGAAGGTCGTGCTGTCGCCGGCCTTGCGGCCGCGCAGGGCCTCGTCGAGCCCGTCGAGCATGTTGCCCTTGCCGACCTGGTAGCTCAGTCCCGTGGCCTGCGCATCCTCGATCGGCTCACCGTCCCTGCTCGCCGACAGGTCGATGGTCACGAAGTCGTCGTCGGCGGCCTCACGGTCGACGTCGACCAGCGTGCCGAACCGCTCGCGCAGGGACTGCAGCTCTTCGTCGACGTCGCCGTCGGTGACCTCGAAGGCATCGACCTCGACCTCGAGGCCCTGGTAGTCCGGCACCTCGATGTCGGGCTTCACGTCGAGCTCGGCGGTGAAGGTCAGCTTCTGGTTGTCCTCGAACTCGGTCACGTCGATCTCGGGCTGGCCGAGAGGCGCGACCTCGTTCTCCTCGAGTGCACGGGTGTACAGCTGCGGGAGGGCGTCGTTGACCGCCTCGTCGAGCACCACGCTGCGGCCCACCCGCTGGTCGATGATCTGCGGAGGCACCTTGCCCTTGCGGAAGCCGGGGATGGAGACCTGCCCCGCGATCTTCTTGTACGCCGCGTCGAGGCTGGGCTTGAGCTCTTCGAAGGGCACCTCGACGGTGAGCCGGATGCTCGTCGGGCTCAGTTTTTCGACGGCGCTCTGCACTGTGATGATGTCTCCTCGGTCGGGCGGTCTGGTTCGACGACGCGTCGCGCACAATGGCCACGCCATCGGCCGGTCAGTGCGTTGGTCGGGGCGACAGGACTCGAACCTGCGATCTCCTGCTCCCAAAGCAGGCGCGCTAGCCACTACGCTACGCCCCGCGGCGCCGCGTCGAGTCTAGAGGACCGGGACAGGCCAGCCCACCGCGGCCCGATTGGGTCGCGTTCGTGCCGTCATGGCATCATTGGCGCGGCCGACGCAGCGCGCTGCGTCGCTCGCGGGTGTAGCTCAATGGTAGAGCCCCAGCCTTCCAAGCTGGCCACGCGGGTTCGATTCCCGTCACCCGCTCCGGGTGATCGCCGCAGACGACCGGCACTCCCGCGCCGTCGGCCTCCGGCGAGCGCTTTTACCATTCGGATGACCGCGTGGCCGATGCTCCCGCGCCGAACGGAAACAGCGCCCTGGAGGGTAAGCAGTCCGCGAACCGGTCGGCTCGGAAGAGTTCACCTCGACGTCACATTCGGGTGACCGTGCCGAAGCATCTGCTGCGTAGCGTCGTTCGCAGCGAGGAGGGAGATGGACATGCAGGAACTGGTGCGGGTGCTCTCGTTGCGTGGTTTCGTCAGCCAGGATGTCGCACGCAGCAATGCCGCGACCGCCGCGGCCGCGCTGATGGACCAACGGCGGGAGCGGGAGAACGTCGACGCCTACCTCGAGCAGCGGCTCGATGCTCCAGCCCGCATCGGAGCCGGATCCTGACCCTCCACATCGCCGATGCGGTCAGTTTCCGGCGTGCCTGTGCAGCAGCAGGAGTGCGCGGTCGTCGTGCTCGGAGGCGATCCGTTCGACGAGGCGGGTGGCGCCGTGGTCGAAACCCCGGGTCGCAAGCCGTTCGGCCTCGCCGAGCAGCTTGTCGATGCCGAGCGTGATGTCGCGCTGCGGCGTCTCCACCAGACCGTCGGTGTAGAGCAGGAGGGCGTCGCCGCTGAGCAGGCGCCCGTGCGCGACGCTGAACTCGGCCTGCTGCATCACCCCGAGCACGGGCCCCTCCGACGGCTGCACCATCCAGCGCCCCGACCCGGCATGCAGCTGCAGCGCGGGTGGGTGCCCGGCGGTCCGGATCTCGAACTCGCCGGTGCGCAGGTCGAGGACCATGTGTACGGCGGTCGCGAACCCCTCGTCCCACTCCTGGCGCAACAGGTACGAGTTGGCCGCCGGCAGGAACTCCTCCGGGGGCAGCGACCCGAGCAGACCGCCGAACGCGCCCGAGAGCAGCAGCGCGCGGGTGCCGGCGTCGACACCCTTGCCGGACACGTCGACCACCGCGACCTCGAACTGGTCGCTGTCGGTCGGCTTGGCCGACACCATGAAGTCCCCGGCGAACGACGCACCGCCGGCTGATCGCATCACGGCCTCGGCGTACCACCCGCGTGGTAGGTCGGGCAGCTCACCCTGGCTGAGCAACCGGTCGCGCAGGTCGATCAGCATGATCTCTCCCCGGGCGCCGGCGACGCCCAGTTTCGTGCGTGACCGAGCGTTCCACAGCATGATCGCCGCGACGACCGTCACGACGAGCATCCCGCCGAGACGCACGCCGGTGAAGTCGAGCACCGCGACGGTCCCGAACATCGTGAACGCGACGGTGGCCAGCAGGGACGCCATCCGGGAGACGCTCAAGGTCAGTCCGCCGAGCAGCACGGGCAGCGCGAACATGCTGACCGGGACCACCCCGGCGAGCGCGGCCCACGTGATCAGCGCAGTCAGCGCAACCAGGACCGCGAGCCAGGTCCCCTCCGCCTGACGAACCCGGCGTAGGAGACCGTTGACCCGACGCCGTGTCCGACGACGGGACCTGGTCCGCCCGCGGCTCGGATCTGTGACGCCGGTATGCACCCCGCGACCATATCCGTGCGAGCGGCCTCCGTCAGCGTTCTTGCCAGAGAGACTCATCGGCCTCAGCTCTGACAGCCGGGACACCAGAACAGGTTGCGCCCGGCGACGACCTGTGTCGCGACCGGAGTGGCGCACACCAGGCAGGGCTGCCTCGCCCGGCGGTACACGTAGACCTCGCCGCCGTGGTCGTCCACGCGCGGTGGTCTGCCCATCGCCTCCGGGGTGTGCTCGGGGAGGACGGTGTCGATACGACCGGTTCGGACGCCCTCGGCCATCAGGAAGACCAGGTCATGCCACATCGACATCCAGGTC
>JBOHDD010000419.1:0-5623 GCA_050699155.1 Nocardioidaceae bacterium | reverse complement strand
ACTCCAAGGTCGCCAAGATCCTGGAAGGTGCGGACACCCGCAACGAGACCACGCTCCGCGCGCTGGAGGCGCTCGGTGAGCGCGACTGCAAGGTCCTCCTGCATGATGCGGTCCGGCCGTTGCTGAGCGCCCGGATCATCAGCGAATGTTTCCGCGCCCTGGACGCCTACGACGCCGTCGACGTCGCCATCCCCTCGGCGGACACCATCATCGAGGTCGGCCCATCGAACACGATTCGCGACATCCCGCCACGTGCGTCGTTGCGCCGCGGTCAGACACCTCAGGCGTTCCGTGCCTCGGTCATCAAGAAGGCCTACGAGCTCGCCGGACGGGACCCCGACTTCCAGGCGACCGACGACTGCACCGTCGTGCTGCGATACCTCCCCGACGTGCCGATCTGGGTGGTGGCCGGTGACGAGCGGAACATGAAGGTCACCGAGCCGATCGATCTCTACCTCGTCGACAAGCTGTTCCAGCTCACCAGCAGGGACCTTCCGCGCAGCCGGACCGAGGACGAGTACCGGAAGTCACTCTCCGGCAAGACGATGGTCATCTTCGGGGGCAGCTACGGAATCGGCGCCGATGTCGCCGCACTGGCCTCACGGTACGGCGCCAACGTCGCCACCTTCAGTCGGTCGACCACACGCACGCATGTCGAGCGCCGCGAGGACATCGTGGCCGCGGCCCGTCAGGTGATCGACGAGCACGGCTCCATCGACTTCGTCGTGAACACCGCCGGAGTGCTCCCCCGCGGTACTCTGACCGAGACCTCGGAAGAGACCATCTACGCCGCGACCGAGGTGAACTACATCGCACCGGTACTGATCGCGCAGGAGCTCTTTCCGCACTTGGAGGCGACCAGCGGGAGCCTGCTGTTCTTCACGTCCAGCTCGTACACACGCGGGCGCGGGGGCTACAGCCTGTACTCGTCCGCGAAGGCGGCGGTCGTCAACCTCACGCAGGCCCTCGCCGACGAGTGGTCGACCTGCGGTGTGAGGGTCAACTGCATCAACCCGGAGCGCACCGGAACCCCGATGCGGACGAAGGCCTTCGGCAACGAACCGGCCGACTCCCTGCTGGACTCGAAGTCCGTGGCGCGGGCATCGGTGGACACCCTGCTGTCGAGGGAGACCGGCCATGTCTACGACCTGCGCAAACTGGACCCCTTCTCCACGGAGCTGCTCGACACCGGTGGCGGCTGACGGAGGCAGCCCGATCCACGTCAGGGGCTCCCCGGTGGAGCGTCGCCGCGAGGCACGAACACCTTGTCCACGAGCCGCGCAGCGGCCTTGCCGTCCTCGAGGTCCAGGTAGTCCTCCTGGAACCGCCGGTACGCATCTCGGTAGGTCGCCACCACCGAGTCCAGGTCCCTGATTGCTGTCGCGAGCTCCTGTGTGCTGCCCAGGAGTGGGCCGGGCGCAGTCGGCTGGTAGTCGATCAGCAAGCCGCGGGTGCTCTGGTACTGGTCGAGATCCGGCACCAGGAAGAGCATGGGCTTGCCGGTCACGCCGTAGTCGAACCGCAGAGACGAGTAATCCAGCACCGCAAGGTCTGAGGCCAGGCAGAGGTCGGCGGGGTCGGGGTAGTCGGTCACGTCCACCAGGTTCGTGGACCGCTGGTACCTCTTCGGCACGCGGCGGTTGAAGGCGTGACCACGGATCAGGAGGACGTAGTCGTCGCCGAGGGTCTGTGCCAACCAGTCCGCGTCCAGGAAGTCGATCATCGGCGCCAGGTGGTCGTCGACGGTGAGGTAGTCGCGGAATGTCGGGGCGTACAGGACACAGGACACGTGGTCGGCGATGCCGAGGGACTCCCGCGTCGCGGAGCGGATGCTCTGACCCTCCGCCGACTTCAGTACGTCGTTGCGCGGGTAGCCGATC
Source organism: Nocardioidaceae bacterium (assembly GCA_050699155.1). Taxonomy (GTDB): domain Bacteria; phylum Actinomycetota; class Actinomycetes; order Propionibacteriales; family Nocardioidaceae; genus JBOHDD01. The sequence goes on along the minus strand of JBOHDD010000419.1, from coordinate 3,743 downwards.
TCGAGCACCTCCCCGTCGTACCCGAAGTCCCGCTTGAGCAGCGGGGTGGCATAGCGGGCCGGTGAGACCAGGTAGTCCCATTCTCGCGCCCTCGCGAGGTACGTGCTGACCCGCTCCCGGGAGAACTGGAGGTTCTCCCAGTGAGGCAGACCCATCTGCTTGAACGGGTAGCCGTGGAAGGTCGTGATGATGACCTGGCCCTCAGGCTTGCGGTGATAGAGCGGCTGGTACATGTTGTCGATCAGGTACTTGGCCGACCGGAGCACCCGAAACCACTCGAGACTGTTGCGGACCACCGGTACCCCGCCCTCAGGAACCGGGACGGAGTGGTCCTTCACGGTCCAGTAGACTGGGATGTCGGCGCGCCGCCGGCGGAGCTCGTGGTGGACGGCGGCTCCGCTGTCCCATGCGGCGTCGCCGAAGTTCGTCTCGATCAGGAGGCCTTCGAGCTCCTCCACGTCCGTGTGGTCGGAGTTTGACTGCTCCAGCCGGGTGCGGCGGAACCTCCCCCTGGCCTCTGGTCCGACCGGTCGCATCAGCTGGACGTGTAGCGACCTTGTCCTGCCGCGCGTCAGCGATGCGGCGACCGTGTCCCCCTCGTAGGTCTTGGGAAGCTGCCCGGTCAGGTCGTCCGAGACCTGCACGGGACCGCGGACGGTGGTTCCGTCTCGGAGATCGGCGGAGACGGTCAGCGTGTAGCCGGACGACGGGAGGATCTGCTCCCCGAACCGCCAGGCGGGGTACGTCAACGGCACCGCGACCGCGAACTCACCGTCGCGGACCTGCACAGAGACAGGACGCGAGCTCACCTTCGGCGATGTGAGTGCCATCGTCAGGGTGCCGTCGTGCACGGCAGGCGCGTGGCCGGAGATCTCCAGGTGCCGGCCGGTGACTCCGGCCGTGCCGATCACCACTGTGCCGGTGGCGGCCTGAACGGTCACCACGCCCCGGTGCGACTGGCGCAGTGTCAGGACGGAGTCGCCGGAGCGGGAGTGCTGCTCGGCCGGGTCACCCACACCGGCCGAGACGGGTACGTGCCGTCCCGAGGAGAGCAGTGCCCGCAGCGACCAGCGGGAGGGCTGGGTCGGCCTCGGCGAGGTGGGAGTCGAGCTGACCGCGGGCAGCGAGAGCGAGAAGTGGCCGTCTGCGTCCGGGTCGAGGCCGAGGGTCTGTGCCTCGGACGAGCCGAGCCCCTCGAACCCGATGCCCTGGACCGGGTCAGGGGAGGTGGTGCGCAGGCGTCCGGTGAGCTGGCGGCCCTGCAGCCGCAGCTCGTCGGCGACGACTGTCGGCACCGTGTAGCGCACCGCGAACGCCCGAGTCGAGCCCTGCTGATCCAGCGAATGGAGGATGGCACCCTGGATGCGCTGGGGGGCCAAGAACCGTGCCGACCCGCCATGGTGCACCCGCGACAGCACAGCGGTGCGTTCGTGCGGGCCGGTCCGCACGGTCACGGAGTGGGACCAGAGGTCGCCGTCCTCGGGACCGCATCCCGCCAGGATCTCTGTCATCGGTACGTCGGCGGTGAACGAACCGGCCTCATAGCCGGCCCAGCTGTCATCACCGGGCGGTTGCAGGCTCAGGCGCGGGTTGTGCGACGTGTCCACATCGACGACTCGCCCGGTGCGTTCGTGTTCGACGGCGAGGGTGATGGTGCTGTGGGTGTCGGTCAGGTCGACGTACCGGAAGAAGGCCCAACCCGCCAACCGAAGGGGCCCCTCGTCGACCCAGACGGCCGAGTCGAGTCTCTGCACCAGGGGGATCTGGTCCGGGTGCAGGCGGTAGGTCTCGTCCGGGATGCCGACGTGAGGATCGCCGAAGGTCGGCAGCCGGAACTCGAGGCCGTCGGGCTTCAGCTCCGCCGGGAAGTTCGCCAGTGTGTATCCGCCGACCCTCAGGAACTCGTGCAGCTCGGCGCGCATGTTCCTTCGGGTGAGCTCTACGGCAACCCGGTGCTGAGGCTCGACCTGACGGATGACGTCGGCCGGCGTGGAGTCGGTGAGCTGGGCGACTGCCTGCTGGAGCTCGCGCCAGTAGTCGTCGTCGACGGTCGAACGGCTGTTGAGGTACCAGTGAAAGTGCGTCGTGTAGAGGGTCTTCAGCCAGGCGTCGTGGATGAGCCCCGGTGCCTCCGTGTACAGGACCTCCCGGCTGATCTTCCAGGCCGAGATCCGGTCCTTGAGGTCGCGCAACGTGTGCGTCTGCTGGCTGATGGAGGTCTTGTCCGGCCGCTTGCGCCACTCATAGGTGACCGCGGGGATCACGTCGATGGTGGATGCGCGCGCGTACAGCTGGGTGATGATCGGCTGGTCCTCGTACGACACTCCCTCGCGAAACCACAGGTCACATCGCTTCCAGAAGGAGGCACGGAACAGCTTGTTCCACGTGTAGTTGTTGCGGACGATCTCGGGAAAGTCTGCCGCCGGGATGCCTGTGCGCGCCTCGGCGTGCAGCTCGACCGCCCAGGCCGGCTTGGTACGGCCATCCTCGTCGAAGCGGACCGCTGCACCCACCACCATGTCCGAGCCGGTGGTCTCGGCCGACTCGACCATCAGCCGGATGCTGTCCGGCGGGACGATGTCGTCGGAGTCGACGAAGCTGATGTAGTCACCGCTCGCGCGCCGGAGCCCGGTGTTGCGGGCGGCGCCCAGGCCGGCGTTCGCCTGGCGGACGACGTGGATGCGGGGATCCTCGCCCGCATGCCGGGCTACGATGTCCGGCGACCGGTCGGACGAGCCGTCGTCGATGGCGATGATCTCCAGACGCTCGTAGGACTGGTCACGCAGACTCTCCAGGCACCTGTCGAGATACTCCTCGACGTTGTGGACCGGGACGACCACACTGACCAGCGGCGGGAGTGGGGGCGGCGTGGGCCCCGGAGCCGACACGACTCGCACGGCAAGCCCCCGGATCCGGGGAGGCAGCCGCCTGCCGACTCGGCGGAGCAGTGGGTTGTTGTGCAGCGGCAAGTCTGGTCCCTCTATCCGGCCCTTCCTGTGGCGCCCAACCCTACTTCGCAGTGGTCCTCGACGACCGTCGCCTCGCGGGCTGCTGGGACTACGCGCTCGTGCTGCCGGGCGCCGCTCCGGCACGCCCACACGGGGTATGCTGCGTCGCTGCACAGGCCACAGCCCGGAGGAGCAGATGCGCTCGGAGTGGTTCGAGGACCCGGTCATCGCATCAAACCTGGTGCGAAGTGCGCCCCGGCGGTTCGTCCTGGTCACCGGCGCCGGGCGGAGCGGGACCAGCACGGTCGCGGGAGCCCTGAGCTACCTTGGCCTGCACCTGCCCCAACCGGTACTCGCCACGAACAGGTCGAACCCGAGAGGCTTCTTCGAGTCGTTCTGGGCCATCGAGTTCCATCGGCGGATCATGGAGCGCGCGGTCATCGACACGGTTGACGCCCGTCCGGAGGCGGTCGCGAAGATCAGCGCGGTGCTCCGACCGGAGGATCGTGCAGAGGTCGAGAAGTGGCTGGCCGAGCAGGCCGAGCACGCACCTCAGGTCGTGGTCAAGGACCCGAGGTCGGCATGGATGCCGGGGCTGTGGGCCGACGCCTCCGGAAACGTGGGGCTACCCATCCGTTACCTCACGATGCTTCGTCACCCGGCAGAGGTCGTGGGCAGCCGCTCGACGTACTACGCGAAGGGCGACGCGGATGCTGTCCGCGACTACCAGGTCACCAACATCGCCCGCTGGGTCAACGCCAACCTGATCACCGAGAGCCAGACGCGTGGCGAGCG
>JBOHDD010000418.1:0-7867 GCA_050699155.1 Nocardioidaceae bacterium | reverse complement strand
AGGCCGCCTGGTCGGTGAAAGCGCTGCGCTCCGACCAGTAGCGGTCGACCTCCTGCAGGCCGATCACGTCCACGTCGAGGTCTGCGATCACGCCGGCGGTGTGCTCCAGGTCGAGGACGCCTGCCGTCCCCACGCCATGACGGATGTTGAACGTCCCCACCCTGATGTAGACGTCCGCCATCAGCTCGCCCCTTTCCACCCATTCTTGGTTGCGCACGCCGTGTACATGTTCACCGAAAGTCTCTCCCACACGACCGGGAGATGCCGCCAGACACGAGGGTGAGCAGCAGCGGTCACGGGACCCGAGGCGGCAGGTGCCTCGTTTCCACCCGCTGGAAGTCGTGGTCGGTGTAGGTCGCCGGCACGGTCTCGGTCTGAGTCGCTCGGAGTTCCTGGGCAGTGCCGTAGATGTGCTGTCTACCGGGCAGCTGTGGAGCCTGTGCGTCTGTCAGCGTCCACATCTCGGCCGGCGCGCAACTGTCCAGGCGGTTGATGTCACCGGCCGCGATCACGGGCCCGTGCTGGTCCCTTGTGGCCAGCACGGTCGTGAACTCATCGCACTGGTCCTCGCTGGCGGCCCGGGCTGCCCGGGAGCCGCGGGTGCTCAGGTGCGCTGTGCAGATGTCGACCCCTTGGACGGTCTCAACACAGATCCAGCGGCGCTCTTCGCTGCCGACCTGGGCGGCAAACGCCTGATCGACTGAACTGTCGATGGCCCCCTTGGTAATCACCGCATTGCCGAACACGCCCCGCCGACCGGGGTTGACACACCGCAGCGGACGGCCCCGATGCATCACGGTCGCAAACCGTGTGTGATACCCAGTCTCCTCCGCGATGCGTGCGATATCACCACTGCACGCTTCGTTGAATGTCACGGCATTGGGCTTCCGGGCGGTCACGACACCGATCGCTTCCTCGACAACGCTGGGGTACTGCGTGTCGGGAAAGCAACCGGCCACTCCGGAGAGACACAGGTTCATCTGCAGCAGAGAGTACTGTTCGAGGTGCTGCGGGTGGGACCGCTCAGGGAAGTGCCCGAATCGAGGGACCGTCACTCCTGGCACGCTGTCTTCGCCTCGGGAAGCCCTCGTCGCGTCCCCGCGATGAAGACCTGTGATCTGGATGAGCCCGGTGGTCCGTGGTGGTGGCTGCTCGTGGCCGGCTGAGCCCACGCCGACCGGGGTTGACACACCGCAGCGGACGGCCCCCATCAGATGTCTCCCTGCACTCGGCTCCTTACGCAAGGAGTTCGGAGCCGCGCGGGGCAGGGACGGGTCCCAGCTGGCACCAGCTGGTGCTCACATCGACATGGCAACCGTGCAGATCCGGCGACGCACCGGCGCCATGGGCACTACAGCCGCTTTCAGGGATCTGGTGCGAGACGCGTTCAGGCGCCCGGGCGACGTGCTCCCGCCACACCGACCATGGCATCACGCGTGACGAGCTCGGCAAGCTCGCCCCCAGTCATACCGTCAGTTCCCTCCGGACGGCGGGGGACGACGAGATAGCGCACGTCGGCCGTCGAGTCGTGGACCCGCACCTCCACCTCTGTCGGGATCACGGTGCCGAGCTCGGCGAGCACCGTGCGCGGCTCTCGTACGACGCGCGCGCGGTAGGCACGGCTCTTGTACCAGGAGGGAGGCAGGCCAAGGATCTCGCGCGGATAGCAAGAGCACAGGGTGCAGACGACGACGTTGTGCACTCCTTCGGTGTTCTCCAGGGCGACCAGCTTCGCCGTGGACATCTCGAGGCCGAGCTCGGAGACAGCGGCATTGCCGTCCTCGAGGAGCCGCGCACGGAAGTCCTCGTCCAGCCACGCGCGGGCCACGACTCGAGCACCTTCGGCCGGGGTGGTCGCCTCACGCCTCTCGAGCATCTCGCGGAGCTCCTCGGCAGTGACCACGCCCTTCTCGACCAAGAGCTCGCGCAGGGCGATCCCCAGGACCTGATGGTAGGTATGCACCTTGTCGTCAGGCTGTGGTGGTGCGTGGGAAGCACCTTCCGGCTGCCCGTGCTCGTGCTCCGCGTGCGTCACTGCGACCTCCTCAAGCCTGGCTCAGCCAGTGTCCATAGATGTCGACCTCTACCGTGTCGCCCCGCGGTTCTCCACGGTCTGGCCATAGATCGCGGTGCCGGAACCGCACCGCATAGAGCGGACGATCCGGACCCTCCAGTCGGTAGGCCAGGGTTTCCGGATCGCCGAAGGTGCCCCGGAAGGCGACGATCGTGCCGACCCTTCCCCGCACGTAGACGGGTGTGCGGAAATGACCCGTCGGGTAGTCCTCCCGCACGCGCACCCGATCGCCGACCCGGAAGGCCATCACGTCAGCGGTCCCGGTACGTCCAGCTCACCGTCCCTCTCGAGCCTTCCGCGAACCTCAACGACCCGCTGGTCGATCTCGTCCTGGGTCAGGATGCCGTGGTCGATCATCTGGCGGGCCAGGACCGCCGCCCACCGCTCGAAGTAGTCGAGCCGGTCGTAGGCGTCGTGGCCCAACTGCTCGATGTACCGACGGTTCTCGTGGGTGCTCACCACGCCCTTCGCGCCGATCACCCCACGCAGGGCGTCGATCTGCCGGTCCCAGAAGGTCAGGTCATGCGGCACCGGGTCGACCGGACCATCCTCCAACCCACCCACGTCATTTGGAGCGCGCATGCTGCCTCCTCCTGCTGTTGGGATAACGGCCAGACCATTATCCACGCCACAACCGGAGACGTGTACCTTGCGGCTGCCGCCCTAGAGCCCCCTGACCCGGATGTTGCGGAACTCGATCAGGTCGTTGGTGCCGTGGTTCTGCAGGCCGACGTACCCGCTGAGGAACTGCCGCAGGTCAGTCGGCGGGTCACCTGCACGCGACGACTCCTTGCCGGGGGTGTTGTCGAACTCGTTGATCACCACACCGTTGCGCGTGATCGTGTAGTGCTGCCCGACGACCCGGACCTCATAGTTGCTCCACCGGCCCTTCGGGGTAGCCCCGGCATCGCCGAGGCCCACCGGCTTGAAGTTGTAGATCGAGCCGGTCTTCTGCGGCTCACCCGTGGCCCCGTCATAGATCTGGACCTCCTGACCGCAGTAGATGGCGACCCATGCCGCGGAACTGCGCGCGGACCCGAGTGTCCCGCAGCTCCCGCTGGGACGCTGCTCCAGTGGAGTCCGTGGATCGGGGAACCGCACCAAGACCCCGCTGTTGGCGTGATGGTCTTCGGAAGACACGTCCCGGAACTGCAGCCTCATAGAGAAGTCGTCGTAGGCCTTCTCGGAGTACCACAGCATGCCAAGGCCACCAGAGCTACGGATGGTGCCGTCCGGCTGCAGGTCGAAGCTGCCCGAAGGCGCCTGGCTCCAACCCTGCAGGGACTGCGCCGTCCCGTCGAAGATCGGCTCGTAGCCGTTGGTGTTGCCGATCTCCGACCGAGCAGCGGCTCGCTTCAGGGCGGTTGCCTCGCGACTGTCGACCACACCGTCCCTGCGCAGCCGTGCCACGAGGTCGTTGGCGTACCTCAGGAACGCGCCGTGGCTGGACCACGTGCTCTCGTCATCGATGAGGTCGTTGATCGTGCATCCACCGCCGACCTGGTGGTTGGTGACACCGGTGTCGGTGTCGAGCAGCCAGACCGTCGACCGTGCGTCGGGTGCGTCGCACCCCACGACCACGTCCTTCGTGCCGGTTGCCGTCTCCCCGTCGGCGTATGTCACCGACAAGGTCACCTCGTAGGTCCCGAACCGTGGGTAGGTGTGAGCCGGACTGGCCTCGGTCGACGTGCTGCCGTCGCCGAAGTCCCACTTCCACTCGATGCCACCGGCCCTCACGCTCGAGAAGGCCATGGTTCGCGGCGTACCCCGCGCCGGGGTCGAACGCACGGAGATGTCGTTCGGGTTCGGCGTCGGTGGCCCGCCCTGGTAGGTGACTCGGATCAGCTTCTGGTTCGGATGCAGGCTGAAGAACCCGCCCGCGTAGTCGAGCATGTACAACGCCCCGTCCGGGCCGAACTTGGCATCCATCCAGCTCTGCAGCGCCTGGTCGCCGCCCCCGCCGGGGAGGATCTCGCGCAGGCTCTCGGCGAACGCCGGGGCGTCGTGGTTCTCGACGTCCTCGGGCTGGACGGTGACGGCGACCCTGTTGTTCGCGTTGCACTCGTCGCCGATGAACCACTTGTTGTCCCAGTGCACGGGCCAGGCGACCCCGCTGTCACCGTCCACCTGCGACCGATGGTAGGTCGGCCCGTTCATGATGGCCTGGCAGCCGCCGCGCAGGTACGGCTCGGTGTAGACGGCGTCCTCCTCCTCGTAGGTGGGAAGACCACTGCCGTCGGCCCGCTTCGGGTAGACCGGCCCACCGCCCTGTGGCGAGTACCAGATCATGTTGTCGCGAGCCGGCGGGATGTCGACGAGACCGGTGTTGCGAGGGGACTCGTTCTTCAGGTTGTCGCAGTCGTACCAACCGGTGAGGATGCTGGCGTCGTCGTTGCTGCGATCCCGGTACGGCTGCCTGTTACCCATGCAGTAAGGCCAACCCTGGTTGCCGGCGGAGGTGATGACCGTCGCGGTCTCATACTTCGCCGGGCCGAGCTCAGGGCTCGGTCCGCCCGCGTCCGGTCCCACCCACGCCGCGGTAAGCCAGTCGTTCACGTGGTCGTAGGCGATCCGCGCGATGTTGCGCACGCCCATCACATAGATCTCGGGGAGGGTCTTGTCACCCGGGTCCTCGGACTCCGGGAACAGGTTGCCGTCCGGGATCGAGTAGGTGCCATCGGGCTCCGGGTGGATCCTCAGGATCTTGCCGTTGAGGTTGTGCGTGTTGCCCGAGGTACGGCGCGCATCCTGGAAGGAGACACCCTGGTAGTCCTGCGTCCAGTTGTTGCCGGAGTACCCGCTCGAGCCCCCTGAGGAGTTGTTGTCTCCCGTGCCCACGTAGAGGTTGCCCTCGTCGTCGAAGGCCATGCCCCCACCGGCATGGCAGCAGCTGTGGATCTGGGTGTTCCACTGGAGCAGGTCCTTGCGACTGCTCTTGTCGATGGTCTCGGACCCGAAGTCGTAGGTCAGCCGTGAGATCGTCCGCTGGCCGATGCGCCTGTCACGGTCGATCGACTCGTGCGGCATCCAGTAGATGTAGATCCAGCCGGTCTCCTCGAACTCCGGATCCAGCGTGATGCCCACCAGACCTTCCTCGTTCTTGACCAGCTCACTGCCGCTGCCACGGTTGCCCATCACGTCGAGAGTGGTGAGGAGCTTGATCTCCTCGGTGTCGGGATCCCACTGGTGGATGGTGCCGCAGCCCAGCCCCACATCGGGGTCCTCCCAGTCCGCTATCGGGCCGGACGGGCAGGCGGCCTTTCCGATGTAGAAGACCCTGCCGTCGGGAGCGATGGTGAGGCCGTGGGGCTCGCCGACCTGGTCGAGCTGGCCTTCCTGGTTCTCCCGGGTCAGCCGCTCGACCTCGTAGTTCGAGGCGATCGTCGCCTGGCAGTCGCCGCGTACCATCCCGGTCGCCCATAGGATGCCGCCGAGCAGGTGGCCGCGGAACCTGTCGTCGGTGCTGTAGCTGGCCTCGGTGCCACCCATGCCGGTGTAGAAGGAGCGGCCTCCTGAGTAGTCGCGGCACCAGGAGACCGGGTGGAACGGCCCGTTCGGCTGGCCCGCATCGTACGTCGACTCGTCCACCTGGGCGATGGTGTGGACCTCACCCACGGGGGTCGTCTTCCACGAGAGCCACTTGTCCTCGCGCTGCCACTTCAGCGGCAGGCCATCGTTCGCGACGTGCCTGCGGTCGGTCACGTCGACGACTGCCTGCTGGACGGGAACGTCGGGCTTCGGCGGAGGCGTCGGCTCAGGCCGGAAGAACAGCAGGTCCGCGAGCTGGGTCAGCCCTTCCCCGCTGTTTGCCGTGATGTCGAGCCGGTAGTACTGGAATGCCTGGATGTTGTCGAGCTGGAACACCCTCGTCTGGAACCGCTCGGAGAAGACCTCCCCCGTCCGCGAGTCGAGGTCGGTCCAGCTCTGCCCGTCCTGCGATCCCTGCAGCGTCCAGTCCCGGGGGTCACGGCCCGGGTGGTCGTTCGCCGAGGTCAGGGAGTAGTGATCCACGGCCACCGCTTCGGCGAGCTTCATCGTGATCCAGCCGGTCTCCTCGAAGGTCAGCCACTTCGTGTTGGGGTCACCGTCCACGAGCTTGTCCTTGGTCTCGTTCGGCGGGTTCTCAGCGCTCACCGTGACCTCGACGACCTCTTCGGGGTCGGGCCCGATGGCGGCCGGCCGGGCACCGACCAGCTCGGTGAACCAGGTGGAGTCCGGCAGCGCACGCGCAGCGTCGTGCACGCCGACGAACCCACCGCCGCCTTGGATGTACGTCTTGAGCGCCTGCTCCTGCGCGTCGTCGAGCGTCACGTCCTTGGCGGCCAGGAAGACCACGCCGCGGTACCGGTCCAGGTTCTCGGCGGCGAACACACTGGGGTCGTCGGCCACCTCCACGGCAAAGCCGTTCGTGGCACCGAGAGCCTCGATGGCAGCGGCGGCCTGCTCGACCGGGTCGTTCTGCTCGGCGGCCGGACCATGGAACACCAGCACGGTCACCGGCGTTCGGTGCGCTTTCTGCGGCGCTGGGTCGGTGGGTGAGGCGATGCCCGGTATGGCTCCGAGTCCGAGAGCCAGCACAACGCTGGACATGGCGACCGTCAGGCGTCGCCAGGCCGATGGGGCCCCTCGCCGCCTCCACGTGCTGGTGTCGAACCTGCCCCCTGTGTCCATCTCTGCTCCCATTCCCTGGTCGCCTGTGCGACTGATGCGTTCAGTCGGCGGGCCGATGCACCACCGAAGTCGCACCGACAACCGCATACCGCAGAGAACCGCCAACGGAGGTTCCTTCGCTCAGGGGCCGTGCTCGCTCCACGTCTGGGTGCTCTCACTCGCGGTCACGACACCGCCGCTGAGAGTAGCTAGTTTGGACGGCAATGTGAAGACCTTTGTCCTCATCCATGCAAAAGTGAGTGGAGAGAACTTGAATTGACTATCGATCGCACGCGGAAGTGGTTTCCTTGCGCAGGGCGGGACGACAACTCACGCTCCCGACCCTGCTGAAGGTGAGTTGAGCACAAGTCGAGCTCTCCGATCCGGACGCCTTTTGACAGATCAGAGCCGTTTGTCAACACGGTCAACGTGGTGCTGTTCCACCTGCAGCGGCACAGCGACCCCCCAACCCCACCCGGCGCTACCGGGCGCTGCGCGACTACCAGGAGTCGCCGGTGCGGCCCCGACTGCGGGGTGCGCGAGAGGCAGGACTTCGACCCGCTGCGAGGCGCTGGCTTTCGTCGGCGCAGGCACCGCACCCACCGGAGCCTAGGATGACGCTCATGTCAGCGGCAGCGACGACCTACACAGACCACGGCCGCCACCGACAACGCATCATCACCGCCGCCGCAGAGCTGACCACCCACGGCCGGCCGCTGCTGGCCACAGCCAAGTCTGTGATCGCCGGACGCATCCTGCAGCTGCCCACGCATGACCACTAGGAGGTGGCCGTCGGCCGTGCGAGGTGGTGAACGATGACCGAGTCCTCGAGTGGGCAGCAGCCGTGGCGGCGGCGAATGGTGGCGCGTGACCCGGAGGAGGGTGAGCGCTCGGCGACGCCGCTGGAGCTGCTGTTCGACCTGACCTTCGTGGTGGCGGTGGCCCAGGCGGCCGCGGAGCTGCACCATGCGCTCGCCGAGGGCGCTGTCGGGCATGCGGTGGCCGGTTATGGCGCGGTGTTCTTCGGTATCTGGTGGGCCTGGATGAACTTCACCTGGTTCGCCTCGGCGTACGACACCGACGACGTGCCGTACCGGCTGCTCACGCTTCTGCAGATGGGTGGGGTGCTGGTCTTCACGACCG
>JBOHDD010000417.1:0-5738 GCA_050699155.1 Nocardioidaceae bacterium | reverse complement strand
ACCACCCGCAGCACCCGGTCGTTACCGCCCCCGTTGGAGGTCGTGAGGTAGAGCGCCCCCCTCGGGCCCAGGGTGACCGACCGCAGCCGGCCGAAGTCGTTGTTCAGCCTTGCCGGTGTGCGGATCGAGATCAGCCGGTTGCGGTTGCTGAACCGCATCACCCGCAGCGAGGAGTCCTTCAGCATCGCCACCGCGAGTCGCCCGCGCCACGCTCCCCACCGTCGGTGGGTGAGCCAGGTGGCTCCCGAGGGTGCGAGGGTCGGGGAACCCGAACGCCACTTCGCGTTTCGCTGAGGGCCCCGCAGACGGTGGTTCGTCATCGGCACGCTCTCGTTGTACCCGGGGACGGGGTGCCAGCCGTAGTCGCCACGACGTACGAGGCGGTTGACCTCGTCGTCGCGGGTCGGCCCGTGCTCGACCGACCACATGCCGTCACCCGGCCGCCAGGCCAGCCCCTGCACGTTGCGATGGCCGTGGGTGAACACCCGCCGCCGGTTGGCGCTCGGCGCGCGAGGGTAGGGGTTGGTCCGCACGCCCCGACCGGTGAACCGGTTCACCCGCAGCACCTTGCCGCCGAGGCTGCGCAGCCGCTGGGGGTTGCGGCCGATGGCGGCGTCCCCGGTGCCGACCCAGAGACGGCCGCTGGGGCCGATCTCGAGTCGGCACCCGCCGTGCCGTCCCGTTCTCGCGGGAATGCCGCGCACCATCGCCTCCGTGCGGCGGGCCCGTGTCGACCTGCGGTTGAGCCGCCAGGCGACGACGCGTACGTCGTGCCGGCCACCTCTCAGCGTGGCTCCATGGCAGGTGTAGAAGCGCCGGTTGCTGCGGAACGACGGATCGACCGCGAGGGACATCAGCCCGGTCTCGCCCGAGGACCAGATGCCGCGCGGGTGGTTGGCCACGACCCGGACCCCGCCCCGCGGGGTCCGCAGCAGGATGCGCCGGCGCTCCCGCTCGGTCACCAGCATCGAGCCTCCGGGGAGGAACGCCGTGTCCCAGGGCACGTCGAGGTTGCGCATGACCACCCGGACTCGAAGCGTCGGCGCCGCCGCTGCCGTGCCGACCGCTGCTGGCCCGCCGGCGTCACCCGCCGCAGTCAGCGGTACGGCGCTGAGCACGCAGGCCGCGGAGACAACCACGACAAAGCCTGATGTGGATGAGCGAGCTCGCATGCCTTCCACTGTCGACCCGGGCATGCGTTTTATCTAGAGCCGACGTGAGGCGGGCTGTCAGGGCTGGCGGTGCACCAACAGGGGCAGCACCGGTCCCGCGCCCGATCGGCGCAGCAGGCCGGTCGCCACCGTCACCGGCCACAGGGTGGAGCTGCGGTCGACCACGAGCAGCACCGGCTGGCCGTCGAGGCCTCCGGCGAGATCGGCCGGCACGGTCAGTGCGTCACGCCACCGTACGGCCTCGTCGGCGGAGGCCAGGTCACCCTCGTCCGGGGCGCCGTCGACCTCCAGATGCCCGCACGGCACCCGGCCGATCTCGGCCAACCTCTCGGTCAGCGTGCGGGTGAGCCTGACGAACCCGCCGGCGGGCAGCGACACCATCAGGCCGGGGCGACCCACCCACGACGTCCGCCAGTCGGCGAGCACCCGGACGGCCACCTCGACCAGCTCGTCGCCGACAGATGCGTCCGCCTCGAAGGTGGCCGCCATCAGCTCGGCCCACTCCGGTGCGGAGGCGAACGCAAGTGCGCGCCCCGGCTCGGCCGCCTCGTCGGCGGCGATGCGCCCCCTCGACCCCCAGGCGCCACCGGGCCACATCTTGCGGGGCTGGACGGCGTGCACGTCCCCTCGCAGCCGGGCGGACACCGACCGCACGGTCTCCGGGTCGACGTCAGCGGTAAGCGGGTGGGGTACGCCGGAGACGCAGACCGAGCAGCGCCCGCACGCAGCGGCCCCGGGGTCGTCCAGCGAGCGCTGCAGGAGCAGCATCAGACACTCGTCTCCCCTGGCGTAGGCACGCATGATGTCGGCCTCGCGCCGGCGCCCGGCCACCACTCGCTGATAGCGGTCGGCGTCGAAATGCCACTCCGTCCCGGTCGAGACCCAGCCGCCGTCCACCCGATCGACGACACGGTCCACCGCGAGCTGCTTGAGCAGCAGCTCGACCCGTCCCCGGCGTACCCCCGAGGTCGCCTCCAGGGATGGCACCGAGGTCGGGCCGTCGGCCGCCGCCAGCGCCCGGAGTAGAGCATCCACCTGTGCCGGATCGGGCACCGTGGCGGTGATGAAGTACTCCCAGACGGGTTCGTCGCTGCGGGAGGACAGCAGCACCGCCGGCGCGTGCTCGAGCCCACGCCCGGCGCGGCCGACCTGCTGGTAGTACGCAACCGGTGTCGGCGGGGCGCCGACGTGCACCACGAACCCGAGGTCAGGTTTGTCGAACCCCATGCCCAGGGCCGAGGTCGCGACCACGACCTTGACCGCGTTGCGCCGCAGCTCATCCTCGATGCTTGCCCGCTCCTCGGCCGGCAGCGCTCCCGTGTAGCAGCGCACGACAGCGTCACCGGACATCTCGGCCAGCACAGTCGCGAGCCGCTCCGCGTCGGCCACCGTCAGCGTGTAGACGATGCCCGACCCGGGCAGCCTCGCAAGGTTGCCCACGACCCAGGCGAAGCGCTGGAGCGGGTCCAGGCCATCGATGCTGACCAGCTGAAGGCTGGTACGCGCGAGCCTGCCGCGCAGCACCACCGTGGCCTCGCCGAGCTGATCGGCGAGGTCCTCGGTGACGCGAGCGTTGGCGGTGGCCGTGGTCGCGAGGACGGGTGTGCTCGGCTCGAGCGCACGAAGGACGTCGGCGACACGCCGGTAGTCGGGCCGGAAGTCGTGCCCCCAGTCGGACACCGCGTGCGCCTCGTCGATCACCAGCATCCCGAGCCGGCCGGTGAGTGCGTCGAGCACCCGCGCGCCGAATGACGGGTTCGCGAGGCGCTCGGGCGAGACCAGGAGTACGTCGACCTCGCCGGAGCGCACCTGCCCCTCGATCGTTGACCACTCGTCGATGTTGGCGGAGTTGAGCGTGGCCGCACGTAGCCCCGCACGCGCCGCCGCCTCGACCTGGTCCCGCATCAGCGCCAGCAGCGGCGAGACCACCAGGGTGAGGCCGGCGCCCTCGCTGCGGCGGATCCGCGTGGCCGCCCAGTAGACGGCCGACTTGCCCCAGCCGGTGGCCTGGACGACGAGCACCCGGGCGCCGGGGGCACACAGCGCCGCCACCGCGCTCTGCTGGTCCTCCCGCAGGCTCGCCTCCGGGCCGGCGAGCGCGCGGATCACCTGCTCGGCGGTCTCGGCCTGCTCCCGGGTCAGACGGGGCACGTGCTGCGCGCGCGCCGCCGGTGGAGCCTGCGGGGCGGACTGCGGGTTGTTCGGCATCGGACCATCGTCCCCGGTCGTACGGACATCTGGGCCCTGTGTACACAACTGCCGCGAACCGTGTAACATCTGCGCCGTCTCAACTGCAGTTCCACGCTCGTTTGTCAACGCCCGCGGAGTTGGTAATCCGGCGGGCGTTTTTTTGCTTCCGGCGGGGTCCTGTCGATGGGGCGAAGGAGGAAATGGCGGACAACTGCCACCCGGCAGTAGGCGATCCGCCCCTGTTTGAGGAGAAGAGAATGGCTCAGGGCACGGTCAAGTGGTTCAACGCCGACAAGGGCTTCGGCTTCATCGCCCAGGAGGACGGCGGCGACGACGTCTTCGTGCATTACTCGGCGATCCAGATGGGCGGCTACCGCACGCTGGACGAGAACCAGAAGGTCGAGTTCGACATCACGCAGGGCCCGAAGGGTCCGCAGGCTGAAAACGTCCGCGCTCTCTGAGACCGGACCCCAGCTCGCACGAAGGCCCCCACCGGCAACGGAGGGGGCCTTCGTCACGTCATCCGGCGCGGTCGGCGACCTCGATCCGGATCCGCTTGTTGCCCTTGCCCTTGGACTCGGTGCCGGTCACCGAGACATGACCGACATCGCCCGTACTGGCGACGTGCGTGCCCCCGTCGGCCTGCTTGTCCAGTCCGAGGATGTCGATGACACGCAGCGGGTCGATCTCGCGCGGGATCAGGTCCGCGGCGGTGCGGATCAGGGCCGGATCGTCGTCAGCAGCAGCGCGACCGACGAAGTCGACCAGGATCTGGCGCGCGCGCTCGATCTCCTCGTTGATGCGGGCCTCGACCCGGCCACCGATCTCGGTCGACATCGACTCGAGCGGGAAGTCCAGCCGTCCTTTTCCCGGATCCATGTTGCCGCCGGTGACCGCGACACCGAACTCGGTCCAGACCACGCCACAGAGAATGTGCAGTGCGGTGTGCGTCCGCATCAGCAGGTGCCGGCGGGACCAGTCGAGCTCGCCGTACACCTCCTCCCCCACGCCCGGTAGCTCGGCCGTGTCGAGCCAGTGCCAGATCCGGCCTCCGTCGCGCTTCACCTTCGACACCGGCACCGGACCGGAGGCCAGCCTGAGGATCCCGACGTCGCACGGCTGTCCGCCCCCGCCGGGGTAGAACGCCGTACGCGCGAGAACGACACGACCCTGCTCGCGGTCGACCTCGGCCACCGTGGCGTCGAACTCACGACGGTAGGCGTCCACGGCGAAGAGCTCGGTCTCCGCCAGGCCTGCCGGCGGCCGGCCCGACGGTGTGGCTTGCCCGGGTACGCCCATCGCGTTTGTCTCCTCTTCTGTCAGGTCAGCTGTGCCGCAAGGTCGTCGATGCCGGCGGCGATCCGGCCGGGTGCGCAGAAGTACGCCGGATAGTGAGCGCCGCCACGGTCGATCCAGGCGACCTGCATGCCTGCCCGCGATGCCCCGTCCACGTCCCAGGGGTGTACGGCGACCAGCAGCATCGCACTCATGTCCACACCACACCGCCCGGCGGCGAACTCGTAGGCGCGTGCCGCGGGCTTCCACAACCCGGCATCCTCCACACTCAACAGCATCTCGAACTCGTCGCGAATGCCGGCCCGCTCCAGCAGCCCCTCGGCGACCGAGGTTGCGCCGTTGGACAGCGTGACCAGGCGCAGGCCCGACCTGGCGAGGCTGCGGATGCCGTCGACCACGTCGGGATGCACGTCGAGCGAGCTGAACCCGTTCATCACGTGGTCGACGACGGCGTCGATCCCGTGGTCCAGCTGCACACCACCGAGGACCGCGCGCAGACCCTCACGCGCCAGGGTGGCGAACTTCTCGCTCGCCCCCGCCGCGGTCAGGGCAAACCCGTCCCGTAGCAGCCCCGAGAACCAGGTGACGGCGAGGTTGCCCTCGGCCCCGACGTCGATGAATCGCTGGGCGATCGGGACCATGTCCGACAGCGTCTCGTTGACGTCGAAGACCACGACCTCAGGCGGCTGCTGCATCACGCGACCCCTCCCGGTGCGAATGCGGTTGTGTGAAGCGCGGCCCACGCTACGCCCCGCCCATCGATGAAGCGCCGATCCTGCACGGCCCTCTCCGCTACTTTCTATACAGTACATCCGGTATAGTAATGGCATGGTGAAGCAGACGAGGCTGGGTCGACCCTCGAACCGCCCCCAGGTGCTGGCCGCGGCCACCAAGGTGGCACTGCGCGACGGGCCGGGTGCCGTCACGATCGACGCGGTGGTGAGCGAGGCCGGGATGAGCCGCGGCGGCGTGCTCTACCACTTCCCGTCCAAGGACGCCCTGCTGCAGGCACTGGTCGACCAGGACATCGACAGGGTCCGCGACATGACCGGCCTCGACGGCAACCAACCGACCGACAGG
>JBOHDD010000416.1:0-3274 GCA_050699155.1 Nocardioidaceae bacterium | reverse complement strand
GACGGCCGTCACCCGTTGTAGAGGTTCTGCGCCCGCTCGAGCCCGTCGGCGAGCAGGCACTCGACCGCGTCCGCGGCGCGCTCGAGGTGTACGTCGAGATCCTTGCGCTCCGCCGCACTGAAGTCCGCCAGCACATAGTCGGCGGTCGGCCGATGACCCGGCGGGCGGCCCACGCCGACCCGCACCCGGAAGTAGTCACCGGTGCTCAGCGACCTGCGAAGGGACTTCAGCCCGTTGTGCCCGTTGTCACCCCCACCAAACTTCACCCGCAGCTGTCCAGGTGCGATGTCCACCTCGTCGTGGATGACGACCAGGTGGTCGGCAGGGATCTTGTAGAACTGCAGCAGGCTGGCCGCCGGACCGCCGGACTCGTTCATGTACGACCGGGGACGGCCGAGCACCACCCGCTGACCCGGGATACCGCCGAGCCGGCCCTCCACCACCTGCGCTCGGCCGGACTTGTGGGCGCGCCAGGAGCCTGACATCCGCTGGGTGAGCAGATCGGCCACCAGGTAACCGGCGTTGTGCCGGTTGCGGGAGAACGAGGGGCCGGGGTTGCCCAGACCGACGACCAGCCAAGCCTCGTCGCTCACCGGGACCCCAGCTCTTCCACCATCTGTCCAGGACAACGACCCGAGGCGGTCACTCCTTGGACGAGCCCTCGGCCTCCTCGGACGGAGCGGCCTCGGCGGCCGCCCCCTCGGCCTCGGCACCCTCCGCCACCTCGGGGACGACCTCCTCCTCGGCCTCCTCGCGCTCGATGCCGGCCTCGGCTTCGGCCTCGGCGAGCTCCTCCTCGAGCTCCTCCGCGGTCGGCGCGGCCACCACGTGCACGACCAATGTCTCCTCGTCGACCTGCAGAGTGGTGCCGGCCGGAAGGCTGAGGTCTTTGGCCTGGATCTGCTCACCGATCTCGAGACCCTCGACCGACAGCTCGATCGACTCGGGGATGTGCGTGGCCTCGGCCTCGACCGATAGGGTCGGGCTCTCGGTGACCAGCAGTCCCTCGCTGACGACCTCGCCCCCGATCACCAGCGGGATGTCGACGGTCACCTTCTCGCCGCGGCGGACGATGAGCAGGTCGACGTGCTCGATGAAGCCCTTGATCGGGTCGCGCTGCACCTGCTTGGGGAGCGCGAGGCGGTTCTCGCCCTCGACGTCGATCGAGAGCAGGGCGTTGGCGTTCTTCAGCGCGAGCATGGTGTCGTGGCCGGGCAGTGAGATGTGGATCGGGTCGGTACCGTGGCCGTACAGCACGGCGGGCACCTTGGCGTCCCGACGGATCCGGCGGGCAGCACCCTTGCCGAACTCGGTTCGCGGCTCGGCCTGGATCTTGACCTCAGACACGGGAAACTCTCCTCAAACAACACTCGCGGCGATCATGGGCCAACTCGGTGGTGCAGCAGCGGTTCTCGACCTCAGGGGGCACACACTGGCGACCACCGCGTCGATAACGGAGTCGTGGCACCGCCGAAGCGTGCGCACTCCCTCGCCGAGGCAACCGTGGAAGTCTAGCGAGCCGCCGTGCCGCGTGGCCAATCGGCCTACCACAGCGCCCGCAAGAGAGTGCGCTATCACGCACGGTACGGCGGACGCACCGAGGCCCGGCGTCAGGCGTGACCGTCGAACATGCTGGTGACGGAGCCGTCCTCGAAGACCTCGCGCACCGCTCGGGCGATCAACGGCCCGATGGACAGCTCGGTCAGCTTGTCGAAGCGGGACTCCTCGGCGATCGGCAGCGTGTTGGTCACGATGACCTCGCGTGCAGAGCAGTTCTTGAGCCGATCGACGGCCGGACCGGAGAACACGGCGTGCGTCGCGGTGATCACGACCTCCGCAGCGCCGGCCTCCCGCAGGGCCTCGGCGGCCTGGGTGACGGTGCCGCCGGTGTCGATGAGGTCGTCCACGACGATGCAGGTGCGTCCAGCCACGTCGCCGACGACCCGGTTGGCATGCGACTCGTTGGGTCGCAGCTCGTTGCGGGTCTTGTGGATGAATGCCAGCGAGGCACCGAGCCGGTCGCTCCACCTCTCGGCCACCTTGATCCGGCCTGCATCGGGGGACACCACTGCCAGGTTGTCGGTGGGGTACCTCTCCGCGACGTACCCGCTGAGAATCGGCAGCGCCATCAGGTGGTCGACGGGTCCGTCGAAGAACCCCTGGATCTGCGCCGTGTGCAGGTCGACGGCCATCAACCGGTCGGCGCCGGCGGTCTTGAGCAGGTCGGCCATCAGCCGCGCCGAGATCGGCTCGCGGCCACGGTGCTTCTTGTCCTGACGGGCGTACCCGTAGAACGGCAGGATCACCGTGATGCGCTTTGCCGAGGCCCGTTTCAGCGCGTCGATCATGATCAGGTGCTCCATGATCGACTGGTTGATCGGCGCCGTGTGGCTCTGGATCACGAACGCGTCGCAGCCGCGAACCGACTCCTCGTAACGGACATACGTCTCGCCGTTGGCGAAGTCGTATGCCGCGGTGGGCACGACCTCGGTTCCGAGGAGCTCGGTGACCTCGTCGGCGAGCTCGGGAAAGGCCCGACCCGAGAAGACCATCAGGTTCTTCTCGGTGGTCCGCTGGATGCTGATCACTGCCGGTTCTCCTCGCTCGGGTCTTTCGCTGCCGAGGGTTCGCCCTCAGTCTCTCCCCCGGACCCCTCGGTGGGGAAGTCTGACCCGGCGGCCCGTGCGGCCTCCGCGCCAGCGGTTCCCGCACGCTTGGTCAGGGTCCAGTCCTCGATGTTGCGCTGTGGCCCCGTCGAGACCGCCAGCGCGCCCGGCGGCACCTCTCGTCGTACGACGGTGCCCGCGCCGGTGGCTGCCCCGTCACCGATCTCGACGGGGGCGACGAAGGTGTTGTTCGACCCGGTGCGGCAGTGCCTTCCCACGGTCGTGCGGTTCTTCTCCAGGCCGTCGAAGTTGGCGAAGATCGTCCCGGCGCCGATGTTGGTGCCCTCGCCGATCGACGCGTCGCCGACATAGGACAGGTGGGGCACCTTCGCGGCCTCGCCGAGCGTGGCGTTCTTGGTCTCGACGAACGTTCCGACCTTGGCCTGGGTGCCCAGGCTGGTGCCCGGCCGAAGGTACGCGAACGGACCGACGTTGGCGCCGTCCCCGATGACCGCGTCGGAGCCGTGGCAGCGGACGACGATGGCGCCGGCACCCACCTCGACGCCGGTGAGCGTGGTGTCGGGCCCGACGGTGGCTCCGGTCGCGACCCGGGTGCTGCCGTGCAGCTGGACACCTGGCAACAGCGTGACGTCGGGCTCGAGCTGCAC
>JBOHDD010000415.1:0-4503 GCA_050699155.1 Nocardioidaceae bacterium | reverse complement strand
CACGATGGCACCCGACGACATCGACTACGAGGACGAGTTGCGCATCGTCCTCGAGGAACGCGCCTCGCTGTCACCGGATGCGTTGACGGGCATGGAGGCCAACCACCGCTTCGTCGGTCCCGAGACGCTGGAGACGAAGATCTTCGGCCGGCTGACCGCCTGGCAGAACTGGATCTTCAACCGGCCCAACGCGTCTGGTCCCGACGGCGCCCTGCGCCGGTTCGGCACCGGCAAGCGCGCCGACTTCGACGTCACGCGGGTCTGACCGCGGCTGCTGCGAGGAGACGATTCCCATGACCGAGCCATTCAACGCGGCCGTCTACCTGGTGGACCGGCACGTGCACGCCGGTGACGGCGACCGCACCGCCGTCTGCTACCAGGGCGATGACATCAGCTATGCCGAACTGTCCGAGAGCACCGCGCGGGTGGCCGGCGCCCTGCACCGGCTCGGTCTGCACCGCGGTGAACGCGTGATGTGCTGCATGTCGGACTCGACGGAGCTGCTGTCCACGATCCTGGCCGCATTCCGGGCGGGGATGGTCGCCGTACCCGTGAGCACGATGCTGACCCCCAACGAGCTCGGCGTCATCCTCGCCGACTCGGAGGCGCGTGTCCTCGTCTGTACTCCGGAGTTCGCCGACGCCTCGGCGGAGGCCCTGGCACAGGCGCCCGAGGTGACCCACCTCGTCGTCGTGGGCGACGTACGACCGAAGGTGCCGGAGGGCGTCACCCTGGTCGGCTGGGACGACGCACTCGGGGGCGTCGACCCGGCCGAGGGTCCGGTGGCCCTCACCGGCGACGACACGCCGGCGCTGTGGCTCTACACCTCCGGTACGACGGGGAAGCCGAAGGCCGCGATGCATAGGCACTCCAACATCCGGCACGTATGCGAGACGTACGGGAACCGGGTGCTCGGCATCCGTCCCGACGACCGGTGCCTGTCGGTCGCCAAGCTGTTCTTCGCCTACGGGCTCGGCAACTCTGCGTTCTTCCCGCTGTCCGTCGGCGCCACGACCATCCTCGAGCCACGACGCCCGACCCCGGAGGTGGTCGCCGAGCGTGTCCGGGAGGACCGGCCGACGCTGTTCTTCGGCGTACCCACGTTCTTCGCCGGGATGCTCGCCGCCGGTCTGCCGGGTGACCTGATGTCGTCGGTGCGGCTGGGTACGTCGGCGGGCGAGGCGTTGCCGGCGTCGCTGCTGCACCGCTGGCGGGAGCATTTCGGAGTCGACATCATCGACGGTCTGGGCTCGACCGAGGCCCTGCACATCTTCATCTCCAACCGTCCCGACGACATCGGGCCGGGGACCAGCGGGTATCCCGTGCCCGGCTACGACCTGGAGGTCCGAGACCCCGAGGGAGGCGTCTGCAAGCCAGGCGAGCCCGGTTCGCTGTTCGTGCGGGGTGAGTCGATCGCGACCGGCTACTGGTGTCGTACCGCGACGACGCGAGAGGTGTTCCAAGGTGCCTGGCTCGCGACCGGCGACACCTATGTCCAGGACAGCGACGGGCGATTCACCTGCCTCGGTCGCTCCAGTGACATGCTCAAGGCCGGTGGCATCTGGGTGTCCCCGTCGGAGGTCGAGACCCGCCTGCTCGAGCACGATGACGTCGTCGAGGCTGCCGTCGTCGGTGTCCCGGACGACGCCGGGTTGGACAAGCCTGTTGCCTATGTGGTCCTCGGTTCCGGTGCGACGTCCACCCCCGAGGAGCTGGTCGGTTTCTGCCGTGACGGCCTCGCGCACTTCAAGGCACCCCGCAGCGTTGTGCGTGTCGACGCGCTGCCCCGCACCGCCACCGGCAAGCTGCAGAGGTTCCGGGTGCGCGAGATGGCGACCGAGTCCCCCGACCCCCAGACCGTCGCGTGACCGATGAGACACCCACGCAGGAGGACCAGATGAGCGAGATGGACCAGCCCGGCGAACGGCACGAGGTGGACATCGTCCTGGTCGGTGCCGGCCCGGTCGGGTTGTACGGCGCCTACTACGCCGGTGTCCGCGGGCTGCGTGTCGCGCTCGTGGACTCGCTGCCGGAGCCCGGTGGCCAGGTGACCGCGATGTACCCAGAGAAGCCGATATACGACATCGCCGGCTTCCCGAGTGTCCGCGGCCGTGAGCTCGTGGACAACCTCGTCGCCCAGGCGGGACAGTACGAACCGACGTACCTTCTCGGGCAGCAGGCCGAGACGTGTGAGCGCATCCCGACCGACGACGGCCCGGACCGCTTCCGGCTGGAGACGTCCGCGGGCACCGTGGTCGACTGCGGCGCCGTGGTGGTGACCGGCGGGATCGGCACCTTCACACCGCGGCCTCTTCCCGCTGGTGAGGAGTTCCTCGGTCGCGGGCTGTCGTACTTCGTGCCCTCCCTGCACGCGTTCAGCGACACCGACGTCGTCGTCGTCGGTGGCGGCGACAGCGCCTGCGACTGGGTGCTGAGCCTGAAGCCGATCGCCCGCTCGGTCACGCTCGTGCACCGTCGGCAGAGGTTCCGTGCGCACGCGGCGACCGTGGATGCCGTACACGCGTGTGGAGCCGACGTGCTCACCGACGCGCAGGTGACCCGGATCGACGGCAACGCCCAGATCGAGAAGGTCGAGGTCACCCGGAAGGACGGCAGTATCGAGCTGCCCGCGCAGCGCGTGGTCGCCGCACTCGGCTTCCTCGCCGACCTCGGTCCGATGCGTGAGTGGGGGCTGGAGCTGCGCGACAACCGCCATCTCGTGGTGGACTCCACCATGGCCACCCGAGTGGCGGGCATCTACGCCGCCGGTGACATCACGGACTACCCGGGCAAGGTGCGGCTGATCTCCGTCGGCTTCGGTGAGGTCGCGACCGCGGTGAACAACGCCGCCGTGCACCTCGACCCCGAGGCATCGGTGTTCCCGGGCCACAGCACCGATGCTGCACCGGTCGTCGCGGCAGTAGCCTGACGAGCGCGGACCGAACGGAGGAGTCTCGTTGCCCTACGTGATCATGTCGGACTGCATCGACGTCACCGACCAGTCCTGTGTCGAGGAGTGCCCGGTCGACTGCATCTACGTCGGTGAGCGCAAGCTCTACATCAACGCCAAGGAGTGCATCGACTGCGGTGCCTGCGAGCCCGTGTGCCCGGTGGAGGCGATCGCCCAGGACCGGCGCGTGCCCGAGGACCAGCAGGAGTTCATCGAGGACAACCAGGCCTTCTTCACCGAGACACTGTCGGGGCGCGACGAGCCGATCGGCACACCCGGTGGCTCGCGCAAGGTCGGCGACGTCGGCGTCGACACACCGCTGGTCTCTGCTCGGCCAGGGAGCTGACGGCTGCGATGCTCGACGGCAACCTGCTGGTAGACGCACACGTGCACGTGCCGGTCCTGCCCAGCCTTGCCCCCGCCTGGGTCGAGTGGGCACGAGACTTCGGGCGCGACGGGCTGCTCGAACAGGTCTGGAGGGACGACGGCAGCCCGGACCCCGCGGCGCTCGACGACCTGTTCGCAGCCGAAGGCGTCGACATCGCGCTGCTGTTCTGCGAGTACAGCCCCCGCGCCACCGGGTACCAGCAGTTCGACGACCTGCTGCCGCTGGTCGAGCACAACCCGCGCAGGTTCCGACCTGTCGCCAACGTCAACCCGCATCTTCACTTCCCGCTCGAGCGTGAGCTCGGCCGTCAGCTCGACCTGGGGGCCGCGGCGCTGAAGCTGCATCCGGTGCACGGTGGGTTCCGGGTCGACGACCCCGCGCTCTACCCGGCGTACTCCGTGCTCGTCGAGCGCGGTGTGCCGCTGGTGGTGCACTGCGGCACGTCGTCCTTCCCGGGATCGGTGAACGAGTACGCCGACCCGACGTACCTCTATCCGGTGCTGCGCCTGTTCCCCGAACTCGACGTGGTCCTCGCGCACGGGGGCCGCGGCTGGTGGTACGACGCTGCGGCCTTCCTGGCATTGTCGAACGACAACGTCTGGATCGAGCTCTCCGGGCTGCCGCCGAAGCGGCTGCCCGAGTACTACCACCGGTTCGACCTGGCCAGGCTGGCGCGGAAGTGGATCTTCGGTACCGACTGGCCGGGTGTCCCGGGTACGGCGATCAACGCGCGCGCGGTCGCCGGTCTCGGGCTGCCCGCCGAGGTGGTCGCGTCGGTGCTCGGCGGAAACGCGATGCACGTCTACCACGGTCTCGACACCGAGACGAGCTGACGGAGGAGAAGCGATGGAGAACGGCCTTCCGGCTCGCGACCTGAGCGACGAGGAGCTGGAGCACCAGGGTGCGCAGGCGCACGCCACCAGGAACTGGGTGTTCCTGCACGGCACTGCCGAGCAGTTCCAGCGGCACACCGAGCGGATGCTGGAGCTGGAGCAGGAGTACCTGCGCAGGCATCCGAAGCGCACCTGGCAGGGCGCCGCGGACGAACCCATCGAGGTCGACGAGGCAACCCGCCTGCGGGCCGCCGTACGCGGCCTGGTGACTCAGATGGAGGCGCTGCTCAGCAGCGGGGAGCAGCTCACGGAGACCCCTGAGGGGGACGAGG
>JBOHDD010000414.1:0-1679 GCA_050699155.1 Nocardioidaceae bacterium | reverse complement strand
GTCATCACGGCCGGGAGTGCGACCTGGGCGGACAGGCGCTCCAGGGGTTGCGTGCACTCGTCGTGCAGCCGTCGTCGCAGGGGTGCGTAGGAGCCGAGCTCGAAGAGACGCAGGCCGAGGCGGTACTGGCCGTCCTCGTTCACCTCGAGGACTCCCGCCAGCCGCAGGGTCACCAGGAGGCGGTGGGTGCTGGCCCTCGGCGTACCCAAAAGGCGCGCGGCCTCGCCGGCGCCCAGGAGGGGCCGCTCCGAGAACAGAGCCAGCAGGTCGAAGGCCTTCAGCACGGTCGTGGCCGGTGGTGTCGCCATCGGAGGGCCTCCTCTTGTCGCGACTGACCCTTTGACAGTCACCAAATGAACTACATATGGTCCTACCATTCGACCCCCACGGTGGCAAGCCCCTGACCGAACTCGACGAGAAGAGGCCCACGGCCTCGGAGGCGTGCGATGGATGATGTCCTGAGCCCGGCGCGGACGGCCCTCGTCGTGTTCGACATGCTCGAGTGCTACCGACCCAAGGTCGAGGCGGCCGGGGCGGTCGAGCCGACCGAGCGGCTGATCTCCGTGTGCCGGCGGCAAGGGGTGATGATCTGCTACGCCCGCGCCGACCATCGCGTCGACGGCGCCGACGGCAACCGGACGAGGACCGACACCGACGAGTCGTTCCGGCCGTGGGGCGAGGGTGGACAACGGTTCGACTTCCCACATCCGCCCGATACACGGACGGTGATGTCGGAGCTCGCTCCGCAGCCGGGCGACTACGACATCCCCAAGCACCGGTGGAGCGCGTTCTACCAGACACCTCTCGACCTCAGCCTGCGTGCCCGAGGCATCGACGCGGTGCTACTCGTCGGCGGGTCGACCCACGTCGGAATCGCCAGCACGGCGTACGCGGCCCGCGACATGGACTACCAGGTGGTGATCGTCCGAGACGCGCTGACCGGTTACGAGCCCCAGCGCACCTTCTTCGCCGAAGAGGTCTTCCCCCGGATGTGCCGGGTCCGCACCGTCGAGGAGGTCGCCGGCATGTTGAGCGCACACCGGCCCGACGTCACAGGATGACGGCGGGAAGACCGGCGGGAGGACTGGACAGATGCGCGTGCCGAGCCTGCTGAGACACCGCGGGTTCAACCTGTACTGGACAGGCGTCGTCCTATCGGAGATCGGGACTCGCGGCACGTTCGTCGCGAACCTCTTCCACATGTACCACCTGACGGGCTCGACCCTGCAGACCGGCCTCATCGGGCTCTTCCAGGCGCTCGCACTGATCCTGCTCTCTCCGCTGGGCGGCGCATGGGCCGACCGGGTGGACCGACGCAAGCTCCTGCAGGCCATGCAGGCGGTCTCACTCCTGGTGAGCCTCGGGCTCGCCGTGACGACCCTGACCGGCGTCATCGAACCCTGGCACATTCTCGTCGCGGTGCTGCTCAACACCTCTGCGGAGACGTTCGACCGCCCCGCGCGGCAGGCGATCATCCCGGCCCTGGTGCCGAGGAAGGACCTGGTCCAGGCGTTCGCCCTGGTCAACCCCTCCCGGGAAGTGGCGATCTTCGTCGGACCCGCACTGTCCGGCTTCCTGATCGCGGGGTTCGGCCCGGCCGGCATGTATCTCGCAGACGTCGCCAGCTTCGCCGTGATGGTGGTCATCCTGCAGTTCCTGGCTGTGCCCGTGCCGGCGAC
>JBOHDD010000413.1:0-3609 GCA_050699155.1 Nocardioidaceae bacterium | reverse complement strand
GTTCCAGCTCGGCCACCCGCTTCTTCAAGGCCCGGACCTCAGCGGCCTCCAGGTGACGCCCCGAACCGGATCCGGTGCCATCGATCGGGTAACGATCCTCGACCCAGTTACGCAACGTGGCCTGATTCAGGTCCAGCAGCGAGCCCACATGCCGGCGTGCGCTCAACTTCGACTCACCCGGCTCGGCCAACCGGTCGCGGTACATCCGCACCGCACGGTCACGCAACTCCTGGTCATACTTCCTCGGTGCTGACACGATCGCAGTCTCCTTGCTGCATCAGCACCCTCCGGGGATTTCAGGACGGTTCACTGGGGCTGGAACGGCAAAAACCCCGCACCCCCACCCGGACACGCCCCGCCACACGACCCAGCCGCCTAGCCAGCTCGGCGTGTGTCATCGCCTCCTACGATCGGGGCGTGCACACCGTCTGTGTCTTCAGTGGGTCGAGCCCCGGCGCGCGGCCGGAGTACGCCGATGCCGCCCGCTGCCTGGGTGAGGAGGTCGCGCGCCGGGGCCAACGACTGGTGTACGGCGGTGCGAGCGTCGGCCTGATGAGGGTCGTCGCCGATGCCGTGCTGGATGCCGGCGGAGACGTCGTCGGTGTGATGCCCCAACACCTCATCGACAAGGAGATCGCGTACCCGAGGCTGACCGACCTGCGCATCACCGGTTCGATGCACGAGCGCAAGGCCCTGATGGCGGATCTCTCCGACGGCTTCGTGGCTCTGCCCGGCGGCTACGGCACCCTCGAGGAGTTCACGGAGGTGCTGACGTGGTCGCAGCTCGGTCTTCAGCAGAAGCCCTGTGGGCTGCTCGACGTGGCGGGCTTCTACACAGCGCTGCGCGGCTTCCTCGATCACGCCGTGAGCGAGCAGTTCATCCGACCCGAGCACCGCAGGCTGGTCATCGCAGACACCGTTCCCGCGGACCTGCTGGACGCCTTGTCGGCCTGGGAGCCGACGGGCGACGACAAGTGGCTGGACCGCACCGACCGCTCGGTCCGCTGAACCCGTCAGGGGGTCGCGCGCTCGACAGAGATGTCGTCGAGCTGGAGGAACGTGTCCGACCCCGGAGCGACGAAGCCGGCGTAGACGGTGACCTCGTGCACCCCTTCGGGCACCCGCACGGTCGCGGTCCGCTCGACATAGTCCGCTGACGCGCCGAAGTGTTCCTCGTCCAGGACCTCACTGCCGTCGTCGCCCAGGCGCACACCGAATCGGCCGTCGGTGAGGCCGGCCGACGTCCGTGTCCACCCGTGGAACGTGTACGTGCTGCCGGGGACCACCGGTACGCGCTGCGAGTAGGCGCTCCAGCCGGTACCCGACGTGCGGATCCAGCCGTTGTTGCCGCCGCTGCGCGCGAAGCCGAGTCCGCGGTCCACGCCGTGGTTCGCCGTACCCTCGAAGTCCCAGGCCGATGGTCCGCCCGCCGGCGACTCGAAGCCACCGTCGGCGACCTGCGTGGCGTAGCGGACCGCGAGCTCGGCCACGGACGTAAACGTGCGTGAGCCACCCGGTACGCCGATGACGCGCACGCCGTCGGCCTCGACCGGCAGGAACGTGATCGTGTAGGTCTGGTTGGTGCCGGCTGTTGCGTCACCGGGGTACGCCGGACTCACCGTCTGAGCCGTCGCCCGGTCCCACCGACCGTCACGGCGCACCTCGACGATCGGTCGGCCGGTGAACCAGCCACCGTCCTCGAAGACCTGTCCGGAGGTGAGCTCCACACTGTTGAGCCGCTGCCGGCGCGGCCAGGTGTGTCCCCACCAGCTCGACGACTTCACCTCGTCGTCGAAGTCGTCCTCGCTGCCGGTCGGCACGCCGTCGTTGAGCAGGTCCAGCCGGCCGTGGTGGGTCGACTTCGACACCGCGACCGTTTCGTTCGACGGGGCTGCCAGGTTGACCCTCTCGTCCGGTGGGTTCGACGCGGGTGCCGGCTGCGCGGGTGTGATGTCGAGCCTGCGCAGGCTGTAGCGGTAGACCGAGGTGCCACCGCCGCCGCACGGGCAGACGTTGGACTGCACCCACATGCTGTGACCGTCGGCGCTGAGGAACTTCGAGGGGATCGTCGTGGCGTACCCGCCGTGCTGGCTCGCGTCCCACGGGTAGCCGCCGAAGTCCTTGCTCATGAAGTGCTTCCACGGGCCCCACGGAGTCGGTGACTCGTAGAGCTCGAACGTGTACTCCGTCCAGGAGGCGTACAGGTAGCGGTCCAGCCCAGGGACGTACGTGACCCCGCCCTGGCTGATCACCGACAGGTCGCTCACCCGGTTCGTGGAGTAGGTCTGCTCGTAGAGCCGTCGGCCGTCGTGCAGCACGGGGCTGCGGGCGCCGATGTCTCGGCTCCATCCGGGTCGGCCGGTGTGGTCGATGCCGGTGAAGAACTGCCAGGCACCGCGGTCCTGCACCCGGGACTGCGGCACCCGCGCCAGGAAGACGTCCTCCGGGTCCTCGACCGAGTCGTCGAAGGAGTCACGCCAGTTGCCGTCGAGACCGTATGCGTAGACGTAGCGGTCCGGTGCCCAGGCGCTGCCGCGCCCGAAGTCGGCGAACCACACGGTGGTGAAGACGTGGTCGGTGAACATCGGCTTGTCACGGTCCCAGGTCCACGTCTTGCCGCCGTCGGTCGACTTCACGATGGTCGCCGCGGGGACGTCGTTGAAGTCCAGCGCCAGGTCCTGCACCGCCAGGTAGATGGTGTCGCCCACGCACACCATTCCGGTCGGCTTGCGGTTGTACCCGTCACCGCTCCAGATGGTGCCGACCTCGTCGCCGCGCGCCAGCGTCTCGCCGCTCAGGTTCGGAGGCTCACCCTCGACGCGGTTGACCGCGATGTCCGAGAACGGTCCGTCCAGGCTGAACCCCTTGCCGTCGCCGTTGGCGGTGTAGAGGTTGCCGTCGTTCGCCCAGCAGGACGGCCACAGGTCGCCGTCGCTCGCCGTACCGACCGACTCCCGCTCCTCGATGTCGGCTGTGCCGACATACGTGCTCGGAGGCGCACCAGGGTCCTCCCGTGCACCGGCGCCGGGGCCCGCGGCGGCGACCAGTATGAGCGGCAGAGCGGATGCTGCGATCAGGGACCGTCGCATGACGGGTCACCTCCGAGATGGTGGGCAGGGTCAACGGGTCTGCAACGGCGCCCGCTGCTCGACCTGGTCGAGGCCGAACGGCTGGTGGGGAAGGGTCTGGTACCAGTAGGCGACCGAGGACAGGTCGTCGTTGCGCTTGTTCGCGTGTCCGTGCTCGATCGTGACGCGGAGGGAGCGTTCGAAGGTGATCGGGTCCTCGACGTGGAACCGGTAGAGCGAAATCTCGCCGCTCCAGTTCGGTCCCCCGGGCAACGTGATCCCGTGGTACGGCGCGTGGTGGCTCTGCTCCGGGCACCAGGCGGTGTTGAAATAGTCCTCGGTGCCAGTGCCGTGCAGCGACGGGGGGAACGGCTCGCCGTCGATGAAGATCATGTCGTCGCCTTAGCCGTACCAGTTCCACTCGCTGACGCCGCGGCGGTTCACGACGGACAGGACGCAGCCGACGTAGTGGCCACGACCTTGCGCGTCGAGGATCACGTAGTTGCCCTCGCCGGACAGGTTCGTGCCCTCGAGCTGATAC
>JBOHDD010000412.1:0-2781 GCA_050699155.1 Nocardioidaceae bacterium | reverse complement strand
GGGCATCGCCACGCTGGCCGGCTGGCCGAACGCCGTCACCGGCACCACCGGCGAGCCCGGCCTGGTG
Organism: Nocardioidaceae bacterium; assembly: GCA_050699155.1. Classification (GTDB taxonomy): domain Bacteria; phylum Actinomycetota; class Actinomycetes; order Propionibacteriales; family Nocardioidaceae; genus JBOHDD01. The sequence continues at coordinate 2,714 of JBOHDD010000412.1, read as the reverse complement.
ACTGCGGCAGGCGCGAGCGACTGCCGGTCGCCGGTCGCGGCGTTGGCGGACAGGGCGCCGGACAGCACCACCAGCGGCAACAGCGCGGTGGCCCGCTGCCACCGGGCTGTGCGCGGTCGCCTACGTGTGCCCTTGCCCATCCAGAAGTCCTCCGGTCCCTCCTGCCCCACACATGCCCTCCACGTATGGGACCAAACACCCTGCTGCGATAACGAGAACAGAAGACACAAGGTTACGCTACCCACGGGTAAACCTGTGTGTGACGAGCACCGCACTCTGGGTGCCTGCAACGGACCCTGTGCAACGCCGTACGCACCCGGGTTCGTCGCCGCCGTGGGCTCGGTGACAATGGGCGGGTGACCCGGCCAAGCTCCCTGCCCTACCCCGGCGACGCACCGGCCTCGGACGCCCTGTTCGACCGTGCGCGGGCCGCGACGCCCGGAGGAGTCAACTCCCCGGTGCGCGCCTTCGGCGCGGTCGGCGGGACCCCCCGGTTCATGACCTCCGCCCACGGCCCCTACCTGGTCGACGCCGATGGGCGGGAGTACGTCGACATGGTCTGCTCCTGGGGCCCGATGCTGCTCGGTCATGCCCGTCCCGAGGTCCTCGACGCCGTCAGGCGTGCCGTCGACGCCGGCACGTCGTTCGGCGCACCCACCGAGGCCGAGGTGGAGCTGGCCGAGGAGATCCTCGGCCGCGCTCCCGTCGACCAGGTGCGGCTGGTCTCGTCCGGAACCGAGGCGACGATGTCGGCCATCCGCCTCGCGCGCGGCGCCACCGGCCGCGACCTGGTGGTGAAGTTTGCGGGCTGCTACCACGGGCACGTCGACTCGCTGCTGGCGTCGGCCGGCTCCGGGGTCGTCACCTTCGGCCTGCCCGGAACACCCGGCGTACCGGCCGCGGCCACCGCGGCGACGCTGGTGCTGCCGTACAACGACCCGGAGGCGGTCCGGGCCGCCTTCGCCGAGCACGGCGACCGGATCGCCTGCCTGATCACCGAGGCCGCGCCGGGCAACATGGGCGCGATCGTCCCGCGGGAGGGCTTCAACGCGTTCCTGTCCCGGACCTGCGCCGAGCACGGCGCGCTCTTCGTCAGCGACGAGGTGATGACCGGGTTCCGGGTCAGCCGTTCGGGCTACCACGGCATCGACGGTGAGGGCTGGCGCCCGGACCTGATGACCTTCGGCAAGGTGATGGGCGGCGGCTTCCCGTCGGCCGCGTTCGGCGGCAGGGCCGACCTGATGGCGCAGCTGGCCCCCGTCGGGCCGGTCTACCAGGCCGGCACCCTGTCGGGTAACCCTGTCGCGACGGCCGCCGGGCTGACCACGCTGCGGCTGGCGACCGGGGAGGTGTACGCGCATCTCGACGAGGTCTCGGCGCAGATCCGCAAGCTTGCCGGGGACGCGCTGGCACAGGCCGGTGTGCCGCATGTCATCTCCGCGGCCGGGAACCTCTTCAGCATCTTCTTCGTCGAGCAGGATGACGTGACCGAGGTCCGTGACCTCGCGGGTGCGCAGCGACAGGCACAGCACCGGTTCCGCGCGTTCTTCCACACGATGCTCGCGCACGGTGTGTACCTCCCGCCGAGTGCCTTCGAGGCGTGGTTCGTCAGCGCGGCGCACGACGCGGGCGCCGTTGACCGGATCGCGAGCGCGTTGCCGTTCGCCGCCAAGGCAGCCGCGAACGCCCGGCCCGACGACGCCGCACAACCGGACGGAGAAGGGGACGCATGAGCACCGACAGTGGACACGGGTCGGGTCGCACGACCGTCGTCCACCTGATGCGACACGGCGAGGTGCACAACCCGGACGGCATCCTGTACGGCCGGCTCGCCGAGTACCACCTCTCCGACCTCGGTCGCCGGATGTCCGACCGGCTCGCCGAGACGTTCGCCGAGCGCGACGTCACCCATGTGGTGTCATCGCCGCTGGAGCGCGCCCAGGAGACCGCCAGGCCCACGGCGACCCGGCTCGGCCTCGATCTCACCATCGACCGTCGGGTGATCGAGGCAGGCAACCACTTCGAGGGTCGCGCGTTCGGTGTCGGTGACGGTGCGCTGCGCCGTCCGACGTCGTGGTGGTACCTGCGCAACCCCTGGAAGCCGTCCTGGGGGGAGCCCTACAAGCTGCTGGTGGAGCGGATGATGGCCGCGATGGCCGACGCACGTGACGCCGTCCGCGGACACGAGGCAGTCGTGGTCACCCACCAGCTGCCGATCTGGATCACCCGCTCGGCCGTGGAGGGGCTGCCGTTCCTGCACGACCCGCGCCGTCGGCAGTGCAGCCTGTGCAGCCTGACGTCGTTCACCTACGTCGACGACGAGGTGGTCTCGGTGAGCTACTCGGAGCCGGCCGCTGACCTGCTGCCCGTTCGGGGTCGCAACGCACCGTTCTCCGCGGGAGCCTGAGCTTGTCACGTCGCCCATCCCCGGCACCCGCGGTGCGGGCTGTGGCCGTGGTCGCGGGGACGCTGCTGGCCGTCACGGTGGCGCCCGGTTGCTCGCAGACCATGGGGGGCGCCGAGGGGTACGTCGCCGGCAGCGGCACCGTGACCACGATCCCCGAGCCTGAGCGCGAGTCCGCACCCGCGTTGTCGGGGCGGACTCTCGACGGCGAGACCCTGGCGCTGCGTGACTACGCCGGGCAGGCCGTGGTGCTGAACGTCTGGGGCTCCTGGTGCGCACCCTGCCGCGAGGAGGCACCGGACCTGGCGGC
>JBOHDD010000411.1:0-9924 GCA_050699155.1 Nocardioidaceae bacterium | reverse complement strand
CGGCGGTGACCATCTCCCGGAGTGCGACGACGACCCCGACGCGGCCCGGATGGTCGCCCTCGTCGACCTGGCCCGCGGGGGTGACGCCGAGGCCTTCGGGCAGCTGTACGACCACTACAACGGCACTGTCTACCGGTTCCTGTACTACCGCGTCGGGTCGCATGCGCTTGCCGAGGACCTGACCAGCGAGACGTTCTTCCGCGCACTTCGCAGCATGTCGGGCTTCAAGTGGCAGGGCCGCGACTTCGGCGCATGGCTGGTCACGATCGCCCGCAACCTGGTCGCGGACCACTTCAAGGCAGGCCGCACCCGCCTGGAGACCGCGACCGACGACCTGTCCGAGCACGACTCCGCGATGTGCGGCCCGGAGGACGACGTGATCGCCGGGCTCACCAACGAGGCGGTCCTGACCGCGCTGCGTGAGCTCGCGCCGGAGCAGCAGGAGTGCCTGGTGCTCCGCTTCCTGCAGGGCCTGTCGATCGCGGAAGCTGCCGAGATCCTGCAGCGGTCCGAGGGGGCGGTCAAGCAGCTGCAGCTGCGCGCGGTCCGCAACCTCGCCAAGCTGCTGCCCGAGGGGATCCGCTGAGATGCCCTGTCCCCAGATACCTTCGTTCACCCTCCGTAACCCGGAGCCGGGATGGCTCGTTGTGCAGGGTGTCCGGGTAGGCATCCGACGTGTACCCGGCGACGCCGTGACGACTGCCAGCGCAAGGGGGTGACACCGATGCTGCACCTGACCAGACGCCGCGCCGAGGAGCTCGCGCGTGCGATCGACGGCCGGGACGCGTTGGTCGAGCCCAGGCTGCAGCCGCTGCTGGACGCGGTCTCCCGCCTGGCCGCGGTCCCCATCGTCGAGCCGCGGGCGGAGTTCCGCGACAACCTGCGCTCCCGGCTGCTCGAAGCCGCCGCCGTGGAGCTGCGTGGCACCGAGGCCGGCGCCGAGGCCGGCACCGGCGAGCCTCGACACCGCGACCTGGTGGTCGACGACGCGCACGCCCGGGCGCGGCGCCGGCGTCTGGTCGCCGTCGCGACCGGTCTCGTCCTCGCCGGCGGCTCCACCAGCGTGGCCGCCGCGAGCCAGCAGTCGCTTCCCGGTGAGATGCTTTACCCCCTCAAGCGCGCCCTGGAGGCTGCCGAGGTCACGATGGCCGACGGCCTGGCCCGCGAGGGCCGTGAGCTGCTCGAACGCGCGTCGACCCGGCTGGTCGAGGCGGAGAGCCTCACCCGGCGCGAACCGCTCGGGCAGACCGAGGTCGACTCCGTCGAGACGGCGCTCGGCGATTTCCGCGGCGATGCCTCCGACGGCGGGCAGGCGCTGCTGGACTCCTACGCCGCCAGTGGTGACGCAGCGGACCTCCGCGCGATCCGGGAGTTCACGACCCGCTCGCAGGACACGCTCAGTGAGCTCGCACCGACGCTTCCCCGGGAGTCCCGGCCACTGCTGAGGGCGGTCGCGGAGGCACTGCTCGGGCTCGACGACAGGGCCGTACGCGCGTGCCCCGACTGCACCGCTCTGCCCCCGCTGAACCTACCGGCGTCGCTGGTCTCGCTACCCACCATGGACGAGGACGCCTCCCCCTGGGCTCGCGGCCGTGAGCCGCTCGGCGTCAAGGGCGCACGGCCGGTGAGGCACCGCGCCGAGGACCAGCCGGCCAAGCAACGCTCCGACCGCCAGAACGGAACCGAGAGGCGCGCGGGGGCGCAGACCGATGCTCCGGAGCTGCCGGCAGGCGTGGACCTCGTTGGCCCCGGTGTCGACCAGCCGGCTGACGACCCTCGGGCCACGGCCTCCCCCGACGGCCAGGGCGGTGACGACGGCGGCCGGCAGCCGCTGGTCGACACCGGCGACCTGCGCGGCGGCTCGCCGCCGTCGCGATCCCCGCAGACCGTCGAGCAGCCCGACCTGCGTGACGTCACCGAGCCGCTGGACCCGCTGCTCGACGAGGGAGGCGACGCCGTCGACGGCCTGCCCTGAGGGCCCGACCGGCCGTCGACCACGCGTCCGGCAACCCGGCGCCCGCTAGAAGAACACGCTGCGCCGCTGCATCAACAGGGTGTACAAGGTCTGCTGGATGGTCTCGCGCACCTGGTCGGTCAGGTTGAACACCACCATCGGGTCCTCGGCCTGGTCACGCGTCAGCACATCGGTCCGGATCGGTTCGCCGAACTCGATCAGCCACTTGCTCGGCAGCGGGATCATCCCCAGCGGACCGAGCAGCGGGAAGAACGGGGTGATGGGGATGTAGGGCACACCCAGCAGCCGAGCCAGCGACGGCACGTTGCCGACGAGAGGATAGATCTCCTCGGCGCCGACGATCGAGCACGGCACGATCGGCACCCGCGTGCGCAGTGCGGCGGAGACGAAACCACCACGACCGAACCGTTGCAGCGTGTACCGCTCGCTGAACGGCTTGCCCACGCCCTTGAAACCTTCCGGCCACACCCCCACGAGCTCGCCGAGACCGAGCATCCGCTCGGCGTCCTCCGAGCACGCCAGGGTGGCACCCCCCTTGCGGGCCATCTCACCGACGAACGGCATCCGGAACACCAGGTCGGCACCCAGCATGCGCAGGAAACGGCCGGCGTGGTCGTGCACCACCAGGCCCGTCATCAGGCCGTCGATCGGGACCGTGCCCGAGTGGTTGGAGACCACGAGTGCGCCACCGTCGGCAGGGATGTTCTCGATCCCGCGGACCTCGATCCGGAACCACCGCTCGGCCAGCGGCCTGAACACGCTCATCGTGAAGCGTGAGGTCAGCTCCGGGTCGAAGCCGAACTCGTCGACCGTGTAGTCACCGGTCAGCCGACGCCGCAGGAACGCCAGGAGCTCCGCCAGCGATGTCTCCCAGTCATCGCCGAAGACCTCACGGGCGGCGTTGGCGATCGCGGCTGCCACGTCGAAGCCGACGCGTCCACCTCGCTGACGCACGAACACCTCGTCGACCTCCGGTGGTCCGCCACCTGTGGTCTCCCCCGGTGGGTCGACGAGGGGCTCGGGACCACTGGTGACGTCCGGAACGGCCTCCGGCTCGGACGGCCGCGCCTTCCTCGGCCTGGTGCGGGCCGGCGGCGCCAGCGACCGGGCGGCCGAGGACGGTGTCGTGCTGCGACCCGTGCCGCGACCGGGCTTTCCGCGGGTGCCCAACGGGATCACTTCTGCGTCAGCCACGCTGGCCATCCCCGATCAGCAGGCCGTTGAGGCGGCGCTCGGCGGCCGCCACATGACCCGGGTCGACGAGACCGGGTCTGATGCAGCGGGCGTAGTCGGCAAACGCCGCAGGGGTGTCGAAGCGGGGGCGGAAGCCGAGCACGTCGCGCATCCGCGTGGTGTCCACACCACGTCCGAAGGTCAGGAACTCCACCTGCTCGGGAGAGAAGTCACCGAGCCGGGTCGAGCGGATCAGGGTCGCGACCCGGGAGACCGCGAACGACGGAACCGGCATCGCCGGCCGGCCGACGCGGCGGATCGCCTGTGACAGGGCGAGTGCGCCGTCGCCGGCGATGTTGAAGGATCCGTGTACGTCGTCGCGCACCGCCATCCCGAGTGCGTCCAGCGCGTCCTGCTCGTGGCAGAACTGCAGCCGCGCGTCGTACCCGAGGACCGTCGGCACGACCGGGAGTGCGAAGTAGCGGGTGATGGCGGTGTCGACCGTCGGCCCGATCAGGGTGGCCAGCCGCAGCATGGTCACGGTCACGTCCGGCCGGCGACGGGCGAAGCCACGGACGTAACCCTCCACCTCGACCGAGTCCTTCGCGAACCCGGCACGAGGCATCCTCTTGGGGGCCATCTCCTCGGAGAACATCGCCGGGTCCTTCGACGACGCACCGTAGATGGCTGTGGAGGACTTCACCACCAGCTTGCGCAGCCTGGGTGCCTTCTGGCAGGCCGCCAGCAACTGCATCGTGCCGATGACGTTGGTCTCCTTCATCGACGTGCGTCCGCCGGCGCGACCCGGCGCCGCGATCACACTCATGTGCACGACGGTGTCGACGCCCTCGTCGACGATGACCTTGGCGATCACCGGGTTGCGGATGTCGGCACGGACGAAGTGCACCGCACCCAGGTCTGCGCGCGGAGGGACCACGTCGACACCGATCACCCCGTCGACGTCCGGATCGCCTGCCAGGCTCCGCGCGAACCTACCCCCGAGGTCCTGCGAGACTCCGGTGACGAGTACGACGCTGCCCATCTACTCCCCCGGGCCCGGTCACTTGCCCTGGCGACGGCGCTGGATGCGCGTGCGCTTCAGCAGCTTGCGGTGCTTCTTCTTGGCCATGCGCTTGCGACGCTTCTTGATGACTGAACCCACGGTCTGCCCTTCGAGATCTCTGCTGCGAACCAAAGTGTCGTACCCGCCGCCGATCGGGACACGCAACCGGTCAAGGGTAGCGGCAGCCGGCAGCCGGCGAACAATCGCGTCACCGCCCGTGACCAGAACCACCAGATCGTCGTTAGGTGTGGCACAACCGGCCTGAAAACCCCGACAGGGCCGGAACCCGGAGGAATCGATGCCAGCAACACGCGCTGCGCGCCCAGCGGCCATCCTCACCGCCGCGGCCATCGCCTTGGCTCTCGCAGGGACACCCGCCGTCTCGTCTGCCGTGACCGACCACGTCACCGAGCGCGAGGCAGCCGCGTTGCAGACCAAGTTGCTCGACCAGACCGTCGACGTCCGCGACACGGCGGGCGAGGTCGTCCGCCCCACCGCCGAGCAGCGCTCGGCCGTGGCCGAGATCGAAGAGCGGGCCGGTAACGGCACGACCGTCACCTGGAGCCATCACTACGGCACACCCCGCACCCTCTACGCCCCCGCCGGGTCGGCTCTTTCCGGGGCGTACGACGGCTCCGCGCTGGACGCGGCCCGTGCGTTCGTGCGCGACAACGCCACCGCACTGGGACTGAGCCAGGGCCAGGTCGACGGTCTTCAGGTCACCCGCGAGCACCGGCTGCCCGGCGGGATCGCGACCGTGATCGGTTTCACCCAGGCCTTCGACGGCGTCACCGCCACCCGCGGCGGATCCTTCTCCGTGACCGTCGACGACGCCAACCACGTCGCCGCGGTGGCCGGCTCGATCGCCCGCGACAGCGACGCACTCGGCTCGTTCGCACTCACCGCCGGTGAGGCGCTGACCGCCGCCGGCGGCTCCATCGCACCGGACCTCGCGCTGAGCACCGCCACCCACGGCACCAAGGCCGGCTTCACGGTGTTCGAGGGCGTCGGCAGGAACACGCCGTCCTACGTCGGCAGGGCCGCGTTCCCGACCGCGGACGGCGCGCGGATGGCGTACCGCGTCCTCGTGGTCAGGGCGCACGACCAGGCGTGGGACACCGTGGTCGACGCGGCCAGCGGCGACATCCTCTACCGTTCCAATCTCGTCGCCCACGACTCCGAGGGCACCATCTACCGGAACTATCCCGGCGCGCCCGCGGGAGGACAGCCGGAGATCGCGAGCTTCGGTCCGACCGAGCAGTCCCCGAGCGGTTGGGTCGACCCCACCGGCATCGCCGGGGTTCCCGGACCGACGACGCTCGGCAACAACGCCAGCTCGTACGCCAACTGGTCCAACTTCCTGGTGCCGGCAGACCAGGGGCCTCGACCGGTCAGCCCGACATCGCAGTTCAACTACGCCTACGCGGACAACTGGGGTCGCACCCAGTGCGAGGTCCCGTCGTACGCGCAGGACCTCGATCCCGCGGCGACCAACCTCTTCTTCCACCACAACCGGATCCACGACGAGTACTACGAGCTGGGCTTCACCGAGACGGCCGGCAACTTCCAGGTCAACAACGGCGGCTCCGAGGGTGGCGGTGACCCGATCCTCGGACTCGTCCAGGCCGGTGCGGCCACCGGTGGCGCTCCCCTCTACACCGGTCGCGACAACGCATACATGCTCACGCTGCCCGACGGCATCCCACCCTGGAGCGGCATGTTCCTGTGGGAGCCGATCAACGACGCGTTCGAAGGGCCGTGCGTCGACGGCGACTTCGACGCCGGGGTGATCCAGCACGAGTACTCCCACGGCCTGTCGAACCGCTACGTCGGCGCCGAGGACAACATGCTCAACACCCACCAGTCCGGCTCGATGGGTGAGGGCTGGGGCGACTGGTACGCCCTCAACTACCTGCACCGCGAGGGCCTGTCCGACGACTCGGCGGTCGGTGAGTACGTCACCGGCAACTTCGACCGGGGCATCCGGAACTGGAAGTACGACGAGAACCCGACCGGTTTCGGCGACATCGGCTACGACATCATCGGCGCCGAGGTGCACGCCGACGGCGAGATCTGGACGGCCACCCTGTGGGACCTGCGCAAGGACCTGGTGGCGGCGTTCGGCGAGCAGGAGGGTGGCGACATCGCGCAGCACATCGTGACCGACGCGATGCCGATCGCCCCGAACAACCCCTCGATGCTCGACATGCGTGACGCGATCCTCGAGGCGACGGCGCTGCGTTACCACTCCCGCGGTGACTTCGACCGGCTCCAGGACACGGCGTACGCCGCCTTCGCCGCCCGCGGCATGGGTGTCGGGGCGGCCAACGTCACGACCGGCTCGGACCCCACCGGCGGCAACGACACCGACCCGAAACCGTCGTTCGAGCACCAGGACCCTGCCCAGAACGGCACCCTCGCGGGCACCGTCGTGAACGCGTCCACCGGAGAGCCGGTGGCCGACGCCCGGGTGATGCTCGGGAGGTTCGAAGCCCGGGTGACTCCGGTGGCGAACACCGACGCCGCCGGTGAGTTCAGCATCCCCGCGACGGCGGGCGACTACCCGCTCACGGTGCAGGCGCGCGGGTTCGGTGCACACACCTGGGACGCCGTGACCGCGACGGCCGGCTCCACCTCGACCGCGACGTACTCGCTGCAGCCCAACGTCGCGTCCGAGGCCAACGGTGCGAAGGTCGTCTCGGCCTCGGCGCCGAACGCGGGCAACGCACTCGACGACACCGAGGCGACCACGTGGAAGGCGCCGGTCGGCACCGGTCGGATGGTGGTCGAGCTCGCGACCCCGACGACGATCGAGAAGGTCGTCGTGAGTGCGTTCACTGCGAGCAGGTTCGAGGCGCTGAAGTCGTTCACGTTCCAGGTGTCCGACGACGGGGTCAACTGGCAGACGGTCCCGATCGGGCAGGAGGCGTTCGGCTACCAGAAGCCGCGACCCGTCGTCCCGGACGTGCACTACAAGGCGTTCGGGCTGGAGACGCCGGTGCAGGCGTCGTACGTCCGGTTCTGGACCGACGAGGCGATGGGCGAGACGAAGACCGACGCACAGGTCGGCGACGTCCAGGTGTACGGCAGCGGCACGGGCGGGCTCGAGCCACTGCCGCCCGAGCCCCCGGACCCGCCGTACAGCGAGGAGTTCACCATCGCCGGGTCGAACCCGACAGGTGACGTCAACGGTGGTGGAGTCACCGGCGCGGAGTTCGCGCAGTCCTGCACCTACCCGCCAGCCTCCCAGGGGGTGGACGGCTGGGTGACCAAGCTGCCGGACGGCTTCGGGGACGGCGCGCACAGCGTGCAGGTGACCGGCGAGTCACCGTCGCACGACCTCGACCTGTACTTCTACGACGCCGAGTGCACCCTGGTCGGGAACGCCGCATCGTCGAGTGCGAACGAGGCGGGCAGCATCCCCGCGGGCACGGCGTACGTCGTGACACACGCCTGGCTGGGCGTCAACGTGCCGGTGAGGCTGGTGGCCACGGACACCGGCTGAGCCGGACGCGGTCTGGCCGGTCCCTCGACTCCCTCCCAGGCCCGGTCAGTGAAGGGCAGAGCCCCGGTGCCGTGAAGGCACCGGGGCTCTGTCGGGCGCGACCGCGCCGCTGGCTCAGATCACTGCTGGTTCAGCCGGCCTGGAAGAACGACTTGCGGAGGTACTCGTCCACGGCCTTCTGCTCCACGCGGAACGACCGGCCCACGCGCACGGCCGGGAGGTCGCCGGAGTGCACCAGCCGGTAGACCGTCATCTTCGACACGCGCATCGCTGTCGCCACCTCGGCCACGGTCAGGAACGTGGCGTCCGAGAGCGGCTGTTCTCCGTCTTTCTCAGTGGGCATCTCGCACCGTAGCTTTCGGCACGCGTCGCCCCCGACTAGCCGCCGAGACCTGGCGCACGTGCGTAGCGAAAGAGTAGTGCCTCGTGTGACTGTTGGTGAAGGGGAACACCCAAAAAAACGGCGACACGCCGACGGTCAATACAGCGGATCGATGCCGTGGGAGGGGAAAATTTCCGCCCTCGTGGCCTGGATGGACCGGTCGAGCCACGAGTCGGGGTCGTAGCCCTCCGACCAGTCCCGGTACTCCGGCGTACGCCCGTCGGTCATCCGGCGGGGTCCCACCCGACCCAGCTGCCGCTGCACGTGGTCCCTCCACTCCTGTGGCGTCTCCGTCGTCGGCTCCACCGGCCGGCCGGCCACCACCGCCAGCAGATGAGACCAGGCGCGAGGGACCACGTCGACGATCGCGTAGCCCCCGCCGCCGACAGCGACCCACCGGCCATCGCACAGCTCGTGGGCCAGGTCGTGCACGGCCTTGTAGGCGGCGCACTGGCCGTCGACGGTCAGCATCAGGTGGGCGAGTGGGTCCTCGATGTGGGAGTCGCAGCCCTGCTGACTGACGATGATGTCCGGGTCGAACTCGCGCAGCAGCGGGGGTACGACGGCGTGGAAGGCGCGCAGCCAGCCGGAGTCCGACGTACCCGGTGGCAGTGCGATGTTGACCGCACTTCCCTCGGCGCCCTCGCCGCCGCTCTCTTCGGGCAGACCGGTCCCAGGGAACAGCGTGCGCGGCGTCTCGTGCAGGCTGACGGTCAGCACGCGCGGGTCGTCGTAGAACGCCTGCTGCACACCGTCACCGTGGTGCACGTCGACGTCGACATAGGCGATCTTGCGAGCGCCCTTCCCGAGCAGCCACGCGATCGCGATCGCAGGGTCGTTGTAGACGCAGAAGCCACTCGCCCAGTCACGCATCGCATGGTGCAGGCCACCGGAGATGTTGGCCGCGTGCACCGCCTCGCCCTCCCAGACGCGGCGCGCGGCCTCCACCGAGGCGCCGACGACATGGGCGGTTGCCTCGTGCATCCTCGGGAAGGTCGGGTTGTCCTCGGTGCCGAGCCCGTGCGCGAGGTCGAGCCGGTCGGGGTTGGCGCCGGCCCGGCGTACCGCCTCGATGTACCGCTCGCTGTGCACGAGGGCAAGCACGTCCTCGTCGGCCACCGGCGCGGGCACCTGTGCAAGGCCCTTGCCGCCGACGACCTCCAACGACCTGGCCAGCCTCATGGTCAGATCCACCCGTAACGGGGCCATCGGGTGGCCGGGACCGAAGTCGTACTCGGTCAACGAGTCGTCGAAGACAACACATGCACTGCCGGACATGCTCGGACCCTACCCGCCGGACCCTCCGGTCACGTTACGTCGGGGAAGGGCGTCACATCTGACGCCCTGTTCCGACGTAAGCCCCAACGCGATGGGGCTCAGCGGCTCACCCGTGAAGGTCAGCACGATCTCCGTCCGCTGCTCACCGACCGCGTCGAACGTGAACGTGGAGACGTAGTGTGCGCCGTGGCTGTCGGCCTCGACGGTGTAGGAACGACCGGGGTCGACCGTGCTGACCCACATCTCCTCCGTCGCCTCGCGGCCGAACATCGTGCGGGTCTCACGCCAGCGGGTGCCCGGCCCGAACTCGCCCTCGCTGAGCATCTCGATCCGGCTTATCCCGCTGATCGTCTCGGGCCAGCGCGGGACGTCGGTCGCCAATGCCCAGACCCGGTCCGTCGGCGCGTCGACGGCCCGGCGTGCGGTCACGCTCGTCATGTCTCTCCTACTCGTTCTGGCCGCTGGCCAGGGCTCGGGAGCGGTCTCGCGCGGCCTGCAGCGCCGTCATGAACGCCGCGCGCACCTTGTGGTCCTCGAGCTCGCGTACG
>JBOHDD010000410.1:0-2280 GCA_050699155.1 Nocardioidaceae bacterium | reverse complement strand
CGGCGCTGCCCACGGGGCGGCGACGCCACCTGTACCCGATCCCGGTCAACGCTGCCTGTGATTCGCTTCGAGAAAGTGACCAAGACGTACGCCGGTCAGAGCCGCGCGGCCCTGGACAACGTAGATGTGGACATCGACAAGGGCGAGTTCATGTTCCTGGTGGGCGCGTCCGGCTCGGGCAAGTCGACGTTCCTGCGGCTGGTGCTGCGCGAGGCACGGCCGACCAAGGGACGTGTCTACGTGGCGGGCAAGGAGATCAACCGCCTCGCCGGGTGGAAGGTCCCCGGGCTGCGCCGTCAGATCGGCACCGTCTTCCAGGACTTCCGGCTGCTCCCCAACAAGACCGTGTCGGAGAACGTCGCGTTCGCGCTGCAGGTGATCGGGAAGTCCCGCGGGCACATCACCCGCGTCGTACCCGAGACCCTCGAACTGGTAGGGCTCGAGGGCAAGGGCGACCGGATGCCCGACGAGCTCTCCGGTGGCGAGCAGCAGCGCGTGGCGATCGCCCGCGCGTTCGTCAACCGGCCGATGATCCTGATCGCCGACGAGCCGACCGGCAACCTCGACCCCACGACGTCGGTCGGCATCATGAAGCTGCTCGACCGGATCAACCGCACGGGCACGACCGTGATCATGGCGACCCACGACGCCGGCATCGTCGACCAGATGCGCAAGCGTGTGATCGAGCTGCACGGCGGTGAGGTCATCCGCGACCAGACCCGCGGTGTCTACGGCTACCAGAGCTAGCCCTGCCGACGAGACCAGTGGAACCGATCCTGCGCACCGAGTGAACCACCCAGGAGTATTGCAAGCCCATGCAGATGACCTACGTGTTCTCCGACCTGGCCACCGGCCTCAAACGAAACGTCTCGATGGTCGTGTCGGTGATCGTCACCATCGCGGTCTCGATGACACTGGTCGGGATCGGCCTGCTGCTCAACGCCCAGGTCGCCAAGGCCGAGGAGACGCTCGGCAGTAAGCTGCAGGTGGTCGTCTACCTCTGCAACGACCGCTCCTCGTCCGCCAACTGCATCAGCGGTGCGGTGACCGACCCGCAGAAGAAGTCAATCGAGGAGTCGCTGCAGAAGAGCAGGTACGTCGACTTCTACCATCTCGAGTCGCAGCAGGACGCGTACAAGAAGTTCCAGCAGATCTACGTCTCCGACGACAAGACCGAGCAGCGCTACTACGACCAGGTCAAGCCGAAGGACCTGAAGGAGTCCTACTGGATCACGCTGCACGACCCGCAGGACTACAGCAAGGTCGGCAGCATGGTGGAGGGCATGCCGGGAGTCGACTCGGTGCAGGACCTACGTGACGTGCTCGACCCGCTCTACACGGGAATGAACCGCCTCCAACAGGGTGCCCTGTGGCTGGCCGGCCTGCTGATCGTGTCGGCCGTGCTGCAGGTGTCCAACACCATCCGCCTCGCGGCCTTCGCTCGACGCCGGGAGATCGGCATCATGCGCCTGGTGGGCGCCTCGAGCTGGTACATCCAGCTGCCGTTCCTGCTGGAGTCGGTGATCGCGGCGTTGTTCGGGGTGGGCTTCTCCTGCCTGGCGATCTTCTCCCTGATGAAGTGGTTCGTGTATCCCAGCCTGCACGGCGAGAGCCAGCTGATGGCATGGATCGACTGGCAGGACGCGCTGGTCGCGATGGGGTGGATCACCGCCGGTGGCCTCGCCCTGGCCGTGGTTCCGACACTCGTGATGACCCGCAAATACCTGAGAGTGTGACCATCGTCGGTTACGGTCGTGCACCGACGACTCCTTCCCCTAAGAGTTGGGTACGACCGTGGTCCGCCTCTTCCCCCGAGGTCGCACACAGTTGCTCGCGACCGAGACAACGGACAACAGCTCGAGCCGCCGCTGGCTGGTGGCCGGAGTGGCAGCAGTGCTCGTCGCCGGGGTGGGTGTCCAGGCGGTCACCGCGTCGGCTGCCGACGAGGACGACCTGAAGGACCGGCGCAGCCACGTCGGCAACCGGCTCGACGACGCCAAGGGTGACCTCGGGCACTCCAGCCGCCGCCTTGTGCAGGCAGTACGCCGTCTCGAGACGGCACAGTCCAAGCTGGCCGACGCGCAGGCGCGTCTGAGCCGCACCCGCGACAAGCTGGCCGCGGCCGTCGCTCTCGACCAGCGGATGCAAGAGAAGCTGGACGAGGCCGAGGCCCGGTTGGCCGAGGCCCGTGCCGACCTCGAGGTCGGCCGGCGGGAGGTCGCCGAGCAGCGCAATGAGCTGGCCGGATTCGCCGCGGAGAGCTTCCAGAGCACCGACAAC
>JBOHDD010000409.1:0-3347 GCA_050699155.1 Nocardioidaceae bacterium | reverse complement strand
CCCCATGCCTGCACCGCGACCAGGGTGAGATCGGTGTCGCCCTGGTCGGCGACCTTCAGCAGCTGCTCGAGGGCGGCCTGGAGAACGTCGGCGGGATGCGGTGCCCGGTCATCGGCGAGCAGCTCGTGGAACAGCTCGTCGACAGTGCCGATCGAACGGTCCGCGATCGCCTGCAGGATCTCGTCCTTGCTCTTGAAGTAGCCGTAGACCGCCCCGGCCGACAGCCGTGACTCGGCGATCACGTCGGCCATCGTCGTCTTGTGGAACCCCTCGCGGGCGACGCAGCGCCAGGCCGCGTGCAGGATCTGCTCGCGTCGGGCGGCCCGGTGCTCGGGTGTGACCTTCGGCATGCCTCGCACAATAAAACGAACATTCCTTCTTGACAACGCTCGCCCGCTCGGGGGACCCTCGACGAGAAAACAGAAGGAATATTCGTTTTAGGAGTAAAGGATGACTGCCACCCGCACTCACGCCTCCTCCTGGGGGCACGCAGCCGCCGCCGTGCTGGGGCTGACGGCGCTGTTGACGCTGCTGCTGGTCGCGTTCGCGTGGCCGGCGGCGAACACCGAACCGCACGAGGTGCCGATCGTCGTTGCCGCACCCGCCCCGGTCGCCGACGACGTCGAGCAGGGGCTGGCCCGTGCCGGTGCCGACGCCTTCGACGTCTCTCGGCTGGGGGGCCGCGCCGCGGCGGTGACCGCGATCGAGGACCGGGAGGTCTACGGCGCGATCGTGGTTGGCCCGAGGGGACCCGAGCTGCTCACCGCGTCCGCGGCGAGCCCGGCCGTCGCGCAGATGCTGGGTCAGCTGGCGGCGCAGATGCCGACCGATCCCGCGGTCGGTGCTCCGCGGGTCACCGACGTCGTACCGCTGCCGGAGGACGACCCGCGTGGTGCGGGGCTCGCCGCCGGGGCCCTTCCGTTGGTGATCGGCGGGATCATCACCGGTGCGGTGCTCTCGCTCCGGGTGAGTGGCCGGGCTCCCCGGCTCGCGGGTGCGCTCGGCATCGCCGTCGCCGGTGGGCTCGCGATGACGGCGGTCCTGCGGTACTGGCTCGGTTCCCTGGAGGGGGACTACTGGGCCACGTCGGGGGTGGTCGCGCTGGCGATCGGTGCCACCGCTGCCGTGCTCCTCGGGCTCGAACGGGTGCTCGGTCTGCCCGGTCTGGGGATCGGTGCCGCGGTGATGCTGCTGCTCGGCAACCCGCTCTCGGGGCTGACCAGTGCTCCCGAGCTGTTGCCTGCGGGCTGGGGGACGCTCGGCCAGATGTTGCCGCCCGGCGCAGCCGGTACGGTGTTGCGCTCGGTCTCGTTCTTCGACGGTGCGGGGTCCGGCGGGTCCTTCGTCGTACTCGCTGTGTGGCTCGCGGTGGGACTGCTGCTTCTCGCGGTGCCTAGGCGTTCGGCCAGGCCGATGGCCGTCGCCGAGCCGATCGCGGCCTGAGAGTTCCCGTTCGTCCAAGCCGAGTGGTCTGCACGCCGGGCACGATTGCCGGTATGCAGACCACACAGCAGATCACCACCATCATGCCGCGGCTCGTCGTCGACGACGCGGCCGCGGCGATCGACTTCTACACCCGCGCGCTCGGCGCGGTCGAGGAGGAACGCTACGAGCACGACGGCAGGATCGCGCACGCGTTGATCATCGTCGAGGGCCAGCCGGTGGCACTCAAGGACGGCGACGACGTTGACCCGTCACCGCGCAGGCTCGGTGGCAGCCCGGTGCTGCTGTCCGTCGACGTGACGGATGCCGACGCCGTGGCGAACCGGATGGTCGAGGCCGGGGGCAAGGTCGTGTTCGCCGTCGACGACCACGGCTACGGGTACAAGGACGGACGGGTCGAGGACCCGTACGGTCATCTCTGGCTGATCTCGCAGAGGCTGACGTAGTCCCGGCTGCGGTCCCGGGGCTGTCTAGACTGAGCGCGCCGCTTCCGACGTACCCAGCTCAAGGAGTCCACGTGACCCGCGTCGTCGTCGACGTCATGCTCAAGCCCGAGATCCTCGACCCGCAGGGCAAAGCCGTCCACGGTGCACTCGACCGCCTCGGCATCCCCGGTGTCGCCGACGTCCGTCAGGGCAAGCGGTTCGAGCTCGAGCTCGAGGGCGAGCTGACCGACGACCGGATGTCGCAGGTGCACAGCGTGGCCGAGTCGCTGCTGTCCAACCCCGTCATCGAGGACTACACGGTCAGGGTCGACCAGTGAGGGTCGGTGTCGTCACCTTTCCCGGGTCGCTGGACGACCGGGACGCCGCACGGGCCGTCGAGATCGCCGGCGGTGAGGCCGTCGCCCTCTGGCACGGTGACCACGACCTGCGTGACGTGGACGCGGTCGTCCTGCCCGGTGGCTTCTCCTACGGCGACTACCTGCGCTGCGGTGCGATCGCGCGGTTCGCGCCGGTGATGACCGAGATCGTGGAGGCGGCGCGCGGCGGACTGCCCGTGCTCGGCATCTGCAACGGCTTCCAGATCCTCTGCGAGTCACATCTGCTGCCGGGGGCCCTGATCCGCAACGACCACCGCAGGTTCGTGTGTCGTGACCAGCGGCTGCGGATCGAGAGCAACCGCACCGCGTGGACCTCGGCGTACGACGAGGGGGCCGAGGCGACCATCGTGCTCAAGAACGGCGAGGGCGGGTATGTCGCCGACGACACGACGCTCGACCGTCTGGAGGGGCAGGGGCTCGTGGTGGCGCGCTATCTGCACGGCAACCCCAACGGCTCGTTGCGCGACATCGCCGGCATCGCCAACGAGCGGGGCAACGTGGTGGGTCTGATGCCGCATCCCGAGCACGCCGTCGAGGAGCTGACCGGGCCGGGCCTCGACGGTCTCGGCTTCTTCGTGTCCGTGCTGGAGGGCGCCCGCGCCGCCTGACGAGCAGCGAGCTCAGCCGAGGGCGACCAGGGTGACGGCGGCTCCGGCCAGCGCCAGCCCGACTGCCTGGCCGCGGTGGATGTGCTCCCGCAGCACGAGTACGGCGAGCAGCACCGTGAACGCCGGGTAGAGCGCGGAAAGCACCGACACGATCGTGAGCAGGCCGGATTGGCTGGCCAGCTGGAACAGCACGGTGGCCAGCGCCGCCAGTGCCCCGACCGCGAGGGCCGGGACAGCGTGCCGCCCCCGGGGGATCCAGGTCTTCCGCATGCTCGCCGCGACCATGGCCACGACCGGGATCGACGCGGCCAGGCCCAGGCCTGCCGGCAGCAGCCCGGCCCCGGAGGGCACCTGGCCCAGGGCGACGAAGAGGAACCCGAAGCCCAGCCCCGCCAGTACGCCGTCAAGCACCCCGGTACGCGCGTCCGCGACCGGCTCCCCGGTCAGACCCTCCGCACCCTCGCCGGCCGAGA
>JBOHDD010000408.1:0-2101 GCA_050699155.1 Nocardioidaceae bacterium | reverse complement strand
CACAGACTTCGTCACGCCGCCCGTCGTCCTGCGCTTCGACGGCAGCACGTCGACGGTGAGCGAGTGGGCGCGGCCGCCCGGGCCGGTCCCGGACACCAGCGGGGTGTCGGCACGGCTGGTCGACTACACGTCGTACGACGGGGAGACCATCCGGATGTTCGTCATCGAGCCCGGGGAGGCCGGCGGTCCGCGGCCGGCCATCCTCTACGGGTACGGCGGATTCGGCATCTCGATGACCCCGGGGTTCAGCCCGGGTGCGCTGGCCTGGGTGGAGGCCGGGGGCGTCTACGCGGTCGCCTGCCTGCGCGGAGGCGGTGAGGAGGGTGAGGACTGGCACCGAGCCGGGATGGGGGCGAACAAGCAGCGCGTCTTCGACGACTTCCACGCCGCCGCGGAGTGGCTCTGCGATCACCGGCTGACCTCGCCGGAGACGCTGTCGATATCGGGCGGCTCCAACGGCGGCCTGCTGGTCGGCGCGGCTCTGACGCAGCGACCGGACCTCTACCGCTCGGTAGTCTGCTCGGCGGCACTGCTGGACATGGCCCGCTTCGAGCAGCACGGGCTCGGCAGGTTCTGGTCCGGTGAGTACGGCTCGGCGTCCGACCCGGACGAGCTGAAGACCCTGCTCACCTACTCTCCGTACCACCGCGTGCAGGACGGGCTCACCTACCCGGCAACGCTGTTCACCATCTTCGCTTCCGACACCCGGGTGGACCCGCTGCACGCACGCAAGATGTGCGCGGCGTTGCAGTCGGCGACCCTGGGTGACCCCGCGACACGCCCGATCCTGATCCGGGTCGAACGTGAGGTCGGACACGGCGCACGTGCCGTGAGCAGGGCAGTCGCGCTCAGCGCGGATACTTTGGCCTTCCAAGCGTGGGCAACCGGTTTGAGGCCGCGCTGACCTACGTCGTACCTTCGGAGGCGGTCAGCACTCTTTCCGAGGGAAGGAACGTCGTGCTCCCGTTCCCCAAGATGGCGTCGGACGACACCGCCGCCCAAGTTGCCTGCTGGGAACCGGCGGCTGACAACGCGCTGTGCCAGACGGTCTACGAATGGTCCGGCCACAACGAGTGGCTGGCCTCCGCCTCGGACTGGGTGGTCGCCAAGCCGCTGAACATCCTGGGCCTGCTGGTCTTCGCCTGGGTGCTGCGCTGGGTGATCCACCGTTTGGTCGACCGGGTGATGTCGCGGGCCGCACAGGGGGCCGTGCCCGGGATCATCAACCGGAACAAGGCCAAGCAGACGGTCGACCGTTCCAGCATCGCCGCGGAGCGTCGCCGACAGCGCACCGCGACGATGGCCTCCCTGCTCAAGAGCATCACCACCGCGGTGATCTACTCGATCATCGCGATCATGGTGGTCGACGTACTCGGCTACAACATCGCTCCGCTGATCGCCTCTGCCGGCATCCTCGGGCTGGCTCTCGGGTTCGGTGCGCAGAGCCTCGTGACCGACTTCCTGTCCGGCGTGTTCATGATCCTCGAGGACCAGTACGGCGTCGGGGACGTCGTCGACGTGGGAGACGCGGTCGGTGACGTCGAGGCCGTGGGTCTGCGGGTGACCAGGGTCCGCGACATCGACGGCACCGTCTGGTACGTGCGCAACGGCTACATCGCGCGGGTCGGGAACATGAGCCAGAACTGGGCCCGCACGGTGCTCGACGTCCGCATCGGGTACGACGAGGACCTCGACCGCGTGCGCGCGATCCTGGGTGAGGTCGCGCACCAGCTCTGGGTCGAGGAGAAGGGCAAGCAGGACATCCTCGAGGAGCCCGAGGTGTGGGGCGTCCAGTCCCTCGACCCCGAGAGCGTGGTGGTGCGCCTGGTGCTCAAGACCGCCCCGATGCAGCAGTGGGGTGTTGCGCGGGAGCTACGCGAGCGGATCAAGGAGCGCTTCGATGCGGAGGACATCGAGATCCCGCTGCCGCAGCGGGTGGTGTGGCATCGGGGGGATCCCGACGAGGAGCCCCGCTCGGACGAGAACGGATCGAGGCCCACAGCCTCCACCAGCGGCGACGCCAGGCCGCGCGGCTGACGGCACACGCCGTACCTGACCCCCACCACGCCGCCCCCCAGCCAAACGTCGCGGGGGTCCCCTG
>JBOHDD010000407.1:0-15255 GCA_050699155.1 Nocardioidaceae bacterium | reverse complement strand
GTCGACGGACACCACCACTGCGTCGCACTGGTGGCAGAGACTGCGGGCAATGTCGTCGTGCGTCTCCAGGTCGCCCACTACCCAGCCGCCGCCATGGAAGAACACGATCGTCGGCCACGGTCCCCTGCCCTCCGGGCGGTAGACACGTGCGCGTAGGCGGCCGGCTGGCGTCGGCACGAGTCGGTCCTCGGTGCTGGCGACCGATGCGCTGTGCTCGGATGCGCGCATGGTGCGCGACATCCTCACGAACAGCCCACGCCCCGCTTCCGGCGTGCCCGCATGGATCGCCGGGGCCTGCGTGGCCTCCATCACCTCCAGCACCTGTGCGATATGCGGATCGACTGGCACGCGTGACCTCCCTGAACCGTCCATGAGGAGCGCAAGAGCCCCGCTCCGCTGCCTCGGGTCTACATGAGGCATCACCGTGCATCGTCCAGCCTTTCCGTGCAACCCGTGAGAGGTCTCGCTCGAGCGAGCGGCTCGAGACCGCCTCTCTCAACTGTGGCGTGTATAGTGGTCGATGCTTTCTTTACAGTTCCACGCTCGTTTGTTCGATGACGCCCGCGGATATTGTGATCCGGCGGGCGTTTCGTGCCGTCTGGGCCTGTGAACGAGGCTGACAACAACCGGCGGGGCAGCGGAAAGGCCGCGTGGCCCCGTGCATACATGAGGAGAACAGAATGGCCCAAGGCACAGTCAAGTGGTTCAACGGCGACAAGGGCTTCGGCTTCATCGCCCAGGAGGGTGGCGGCGACGACGTCTTCGTGCACTTCTCGGCGATCCAGACGTCCGGTTTCCGTACGCTTGACGAGAACCAGAAGGTCGAGTTCGACGTCACCCAGGGCCCCAAGGGTCCCCAGGCGGAGAACGTACGACCCCTCTGACACCGGACCACGGTTCGAACCAGGGCCCCCGCCGTCTTCGGCGGGGGCCCTGGCACGCGACTGACCGGGGCGTCGCGTGGACGGGCCACCGGATCATCCTGGCGGGGCGTTCTCCCACAGGCCCATCACGTTGCCCTCAGGATCCCTGAAGTAGGCGGCGAAACCCATGTCGGCGACCGGCTGTTTGGCCAGGACCGTGGAACCACCGAGTTCCTCGATCTTTTGCAGTGCCGCGTCGATGCTCGCCACGTCGACGGTGACGACCGGGGCGCTCGCCGCCGCGTCCTTGCGGTCGAGCATGCCGCCGTTGATGAACCCTGGCTCGTTGGGCTCGCCGTCGGTGGCGACGTCATCGGGCCCTCGAACCGACGGAGCGCAGATCCGCCTCGGTTAGCGACTCCATCGCCCGGGACATGACCGGCTGCGGAGCACGGTGGTCATGCGTGAGGCCGTCGGGCATGGACTGGTGCACATGCAGCCGACTTGCCGAGACGGCCGCATCCGGATCGCCGTCGACGATGGCGCGGAGGAGGGGCAGATGGTGTGGGCGAAGGTCGTGGTCCTTGAGGCTCCCCGACTGGTGGAGCACGTGCCAACAGCGCAGGGTCAGGTTCAACAGCTTGGCGGTCCGGTCCGCGATGAACGGGTTCATCGATGCCTCCGCGACGGCTTCGTGCACCCGCCGATGCAGCTCGAGGACCCCGCCGGCATCGGTGGGTGGATCCTCCAGCCGCTGGGCGAGCATCTCGAGCTCACTCTTGTGTCGGGCAGACGCCCGGTGGGCCGCATAGAACGCCGCCGTCTCCTCGAGGGGCACCCGGATCTCCCACAGGTGCTGGATGTCGCTGAGCCGGACCTCCTCGGCGATCGTCGCCCGGCGCGGGTAGACGCGGACCAGCCCCTCCTGCGCGAGCCGCTGGATCGCGCGCCGGACGGGGGTGAGGCCGACGCCGAGGTCCGCGGCCAGCGACTCCTCGCTCAGCGCGTCACCGGGCCGGATCTCCAGGGTGATCAGCCGATGCAGCAGCTCGTTGTAGGCCCGCTCGCCGAGCGGGTTGTCGCGGGCTGCGCCGGTCGCCATCCCCGTCGTCTCCCTCGCGGTGTGACGCTTGACACTGCGATCTTAGTCCGTACACACTGAAGTTTCACACTCGCGGGCTCGCATGAGTTTCGCCACCGCCGAGCTCGTCAAACGAAAGTTCGAGGAGCGGTCGACGTTGAAACTTCTTTCCTTCCACGCCGCGGACGGTGTGCGGCTCGGCATCAGCACGGACGCGGGCGTCGTTGACGTCCGTGCCACGGCGGAAACCTCCGGCCTGCCGGCACCCGGCTCGATGACCGAGGCGATCAAGGGCGGCGACTCGGCGCTCGAGCAGCTCGCACAGATCCGCGCGGCCGCCGACTCGGCACTGCCCGAGCCGGAGACCAGCCACGCCCCCGCCGTACCCGCCCCCGGCAAGCTTCTCTGCGTCGGCGCAAACTACCGTCGGCACGCACAGGAGGCCGGGCTCCCGCTGCCCGAGCAGCCGATCTACTTCGCCAAGTTCGGCAACAGCCTGGCCGGTCACCGTGAGGAGGTCGTGCTTCCGGCCGCGACCGAGCGCGGCGACTACGAGGTGGAGCTGGTGGTCGTGATCGGCGAGCCCGCCCACAAGGTGTCTCGCGAGCAGGCGCTCGACCACGTCTTCGGGTATGCGGTCGGCAACGACCTGTCGGCCCGAGAGCTTCAGATGCGTAGCAGCCAGTGGCTGTACGGCAAGGCCATCGACGGCTTCGCACCGTTGGGGCCGTACGTCGTCACGGCCGACGACGTACCCGACCCGCAGAAGCTCGACCTCAAGTGCTGGGTCAACGGCGAGCTGCGTCAGGACTCCAACACCGCAGACATGATCTTCTCCGTCGCCGAGCTTGTCAGCGACCTCTCCCAGATCATGACCTTGCAACCGGGGGATCTCATCTACACAGGGACGCCGGAGGGCGTGATCCTCGGCATGCAGGAGCCTCAGTGGCTCCAGCCAGGTGACGAGGTCACCTGTGAGGTCGAGGGTCTCGGTCGTCTGGTGACCACCCTGGTGGCCGACAAGAGTGACTGACATGTGCATCTGGTCGTCAGTTACGCCTACTCCCTGAAGGTGTGCACGCCATGGAACCGTCTGTTCTCTCACTAATCCCCCCGGTCGTCACGATCGCGCTGGCCATGGCCACCAAGAGGATCTTCCTGGCCCTGGGCACCGGCATCATCCTCGGAGCCCTGCTCTACAGCCAGTGGAGCATTCCGGCCAGCCTCTCCCTGATCGGTGAGGTCGTCGGCGGCCTCATCATCGACGAGGGCGCGATCGCCGAGGAGATGTACATCTCCGCGTTCGTCCTGCTCCTCGGCGTACTGACGTCGTTCATCTACGTGTCCGGGGGGCTGGCGGCGTTCTCGGACTGGGCGATCACCAAGGTCAGGACCCGCTTCCAGGCTCACCTGGTGCCGATCCTCCTCGGGATCGTGATCTTCTTCGACGACGCCTTCAGCTGTCTCGTCGGAGGCAACGTCAGCAGGTCGATCACCGACCGGCATCGGATCTCGCGTGCCAAGCTCGCCTACCTGGTCGACTCGACCGCCGCGCCGGTCATCATCCTGACGCCGATCTCCGGCTGGGCGGCGTTCATCGCCACCGCCATGGCCGGGATCTTCGCCACCAACGAGATCACCGAGTACTCCGGCTACGAGGCGTTCCTGCTGACGATTCCGACGAACTACTACGCGATCACGGCCCTCCTGATGGTGTTCGCCGTCGCGTGGTTCGGGCTCAGCTTCGGCTCGATGCGCAGGCACGACGACCTCGCGACCGACGAGGGTGTCCTGTTCGACGACTCGCGCGGCAGCGTCCCCGGCGAGACCAACAGCAACCTCCCCGCACGTGACGACGGAAAGGTCATCGACCTGCTGCTGCCCGTGCTGACCCTGATCGGCTTCACGGTCATCGGTGCCCTCTGGATCGGGATCTCGGCCACCGACGGGCCGATCACTCCCCTGCAGGTCCTTGCCAACACCGACGTCATCCTCGCGCTGTTCTACGCCGGGCTGGCCTCGTGTGCGGTCGCGGGCGCGCGCCTCCTGGCGAGAAGGACTCCGCCGGGCCTGGTGGCCAAGGCGGCGCTCTCGGGCGTCCGCTCGATGCTGACCGCGGTCGCGGTGGTGTTCCTCGCCTGGATGACCGCCGAGATCATCTCCCTGCTCGGGATCGGCGAGTACGTCGCCGGGCTGGTCGACAGCGCGTTCGTGTTCTCGCTGCTGCCGGTGCTGCTGTTCGCCGTGGCGTCGTTCATCTCGTTCTCGATGGGCAGCACATTCGGCACCTTCGGGCTGCTGCTACCGATAGCGGCCGAGATCGTGGTCTCCGTCGACATCGGGCTGCTGATCCCCGCGTTCGGGGCGGTCCTCGCGGGAGCCATCTTCGGTGACCACACCTCGCCGTTGTCCGACACGACGATCCTGTCCTCGATCGGCTCAGGGATCCACCTGATCGACCACGTCACGACGCAGCTGCCGTACGCCTTCGTCTGCAGCGCGGCCTCCGCGGTCGGCTACATCACGCTCGGCCTCACCCGCAGCATGGCTGCCGGCCTGTTGGTGGCGGTCGCGACCCTGGCCCTGACCGTGCTGGTGCTCCGGAGGAGGTACGCCACCGAGACCCGGCACGCACTCGCACCCGAGGCGCCTGCCCGTACGACTGCGTGACCGCCTGCCCGCGGTAGTGCATCCGCGGACCGCTCTGATCAGCCGCCTGGTCGGAGCGCAGCACCAGGTGTTCGTCGTAGTCCCCGCCGTCCTGGGCGCGGAACGGGATGGTCTCGCTGGTCGGCAGTGACTCGAGCCGTTGCCGCAGCTGGTCGGCCGCGGACCGGTAGCGGGCATCGGAGAGCCCGATCGCGCTGTTGAGCACGAACGGTGGGACCACCGACATGCCGGTGTACCAGAGGGTGCCGTGCGTGATCGGGAACAGCAGGTCGTCGATGTTGCCGTGGATCCCCCGGTGTCCGGTCGTGGCCGCGTTCGCACCGACCGTGGTGATGACCATGGCCCGGCGCCCCGCCAGCCCACCGTCGCCGTACCGCCGCGCGCGGCCCGTGCAGGGGTCGAGGACCCCCTGAGCGAAACCCTGCACCAAGAGACGGTCGAACCAGCCCTTGAGGATGGCCGGCGGGCCGAACCACCACAGCGGGAACTGCAGGACCAGTGTGTCTGCCCAGCGCAGCTTCTCCTGCTCGCGCCGGATGTCGGCGCTCAGCGTGCCCGACTCGAGGGCCCGCTGGGACTCCGTCAACACGTCCAACCGGGAAGCCCGGTCGTGTGCGAAGTCAGCGTGGTCGACGACCGGGTCCCAGCCCATCGCGTACAGGTCGGACTCGACGACCGCGTGCCCGTGCTCGCGCAGTGCGGCGATGCCCTCGTCACGCAGCGCACCGTTCAGCGAGCGGGGGTCGGGATGGGCGAACACCCACAACACCTGCACCGGTCTCTCCTCTCAGACGGGTTCGATCACCACCTCCAGCATCTGCGGACAAAGCCCCGGGCACGACGGTCCTGAAGGTCAACCTTCGAAAGAATCAGGCCGACGCCGCCCGTCCGTGTCCGTGCTCTGCACACCAACGACGATGCCTTGATCCAGGACCGCGCATCCGGGAGAGTCTGTATATGCAGACCCTTCCGCTGTTTCCCACGTCCCTCGTCGGCAGCTACGCCCAGCCGGACTGGCTGATCGACCGCGCGAGGTTGGCCGGCCGGTTCCCTCCGCGCGTACGTGCCCGTGAGCTGTGGCGTCCACAACCAGAGCATCTCGCCGAGGCGCAGGACGACGCCACCGTGCTCGCCATCCGGACGCAGGAGCGCTCCGGGCTCGACATCCTCACCGACGGGGAGATGCGCCGCGAGAGCTACTCGAACCACTTCGCCACCGCCCTGGAGGGCGTCGACATCGACAACCCTGGCGAGGCTCTGGACCGCAGCGGCCACCCGAACCCGGTCCCCCGGGTCACCGGACCCGTACAGCGGCCGCGTCCGGTGCAGGCCGACGACGTACGCTTCCTGCGGGCCAACACCGACCGCGTCATCAAGGTGACAGTGCCCGGACCGTTCACCATGTCCCAGCAGGCGCAGGACGACCACTACGGAAACCCCGAGGCACTCGCCATGGCGTACGCCGATGCGGTGAACGCGGAGATGCGCGACCTGTTCGAGGCCGGGGCCGACATCGTCCAGCTCGACGAGCCCTACATGCAGGCGCGGCCGGAGCCCGCGCGTGAGTTCGGCCTGCAGGCGCTCAACCGGGCCCTCGACGGAGCACCGGGGACGACAGCGGTGCACATCTGCTTCGGCTACGCGGCGATCATCCACGAGCGCCCTTCGGGCTACTCCTTCCTGCCCGAGCTCGCCGACTGCTCCTGCGACCAGGTGTCGATCGAGACCGCACAGTCCAACCTGGACACGTCGGTCCTCAAGCACCTGCCGGACAAGACGATCATCCTCGGCGTCATCGACCTTTCCGACGAAGCCGTCGAGACCGGAGAAACCGTTGCCGCGAGGGTGCAGCGTGCACTGCCCTTCGTAGACCCGAGTCGAGTCGTCGTCGCCACCGACTGCGGTATGAAGTACCTGCCGCGCCAGTCCGCGGAGGGCAAGCTGCGCGCCTTGGCGGAGGGTGCCCGTCTGCTGCGTGCGGAGAACGGTGGCTGAACGCCTGACTCAGCTGTTCGGCTGGTGCGTGGATGCGCTGCGGTACTCGGTGTACGTGTAGGGGTTGTCGAGGACCTTGGTCTCGGGAATCTCGGGGTTCATGCCCGTGCGCCAGACGTCGGCGCCGAGGGTCCGCTGCAGGTGCTCGAGGGTCTGCTGAACCTTCTCCCGCACCTCGGTGAGGTCGACATCGACCAGCCGGTGGTCGCGCTTGACGACCCTGCCGTTGACCAGCACCGTGTGGACGTCCGCCCGCTGCGCCTGGAACGCGACATGCCCGTAGGGATTGAGGATCGGGAACATCACGGGCGACGCGTCGTTCTTGATCAACACGACGTCGGCCTTCTTGCCCGCCTCGATGCTCCCGATCCTGTCGCCGAGCCCGAGTGCCTGCGCGCCTCCGCGGGTGGCCCACCCGACCACCTCGTCTGCGCGCAGGTGGCAGTTGGTGACCGTGTCCCCCTTGGCGTGTGCCTCCAGGTGCTCACGCGCCCGGTCGGCGCCCAGCGTCGAGCGCATGGCGGAGA
Source organism: Nocardioidaceae bacterium (assembly GCA_050699155.1). Taxonomy (GTDB): domain Bacteria; phylum Actinomycetota; class Actinomycetes; order Propionibacteriales; family Nocardioidaceae; genus JBOHDD01. The sequence continues at coordinate 8,119 of JBOHDD010000407.1, read as the reverse complement.
AGAGGTCACCGCTCCACCACACGCTGGTGTCCATGGAGAGCGCGACCGGGATGTCGTGTGACCGGAGGATCCACGTGGGCGGGTAGCCCTGGCCACAGGTCTGCTCGCTCTCGGTGGACACCGACACCGTGCCTCCGGTGGCCCCGATCCTGTTGTAGGAGTCCGCGCTCAGCGTTGCCGCGTGCACGTAGATGGTGCCCGGGGTCATGAACCCGTTGTCGTGCATGAGCCTGATGCTGTCGTTGTTGGTGGCCCCCCAGACGCCGGCATGCGTGGTCACCGGTGCGCCGAGATCCCTGGCCACCTCGAAGGCGGCGCGCTCGGGGAACTCCGGGTCGCCGGTGACATCGAAGGCCATCTGGAACCCCAACATGTCGCTGCCGGTGAACCGCCGGTCGACGAAGGCACGGAACTCCGGCGTCGTGGACCACTCCCAGGGCCCGGCCTGGATGTTGCCGTAGGCGAGGACGAAGCGCCCGGGAACCGCCTGGAGCGCATCGACGGCCGCCTCGCCGTGGTCGACGGTCTGCAGCCCGTGCGACCAGTCGACGGTCGTGGTGACACCGGCGTCGATCGACTCGATCGCCGAGAGCAGGTTGCCGGCGTAGATGTCCTCCGGCCGGAACGCCTTGCCGTGCTCGAGGTAGTACCAGACGAAGTACTGCGTCAAGGTCCAGTCGGCGCCGTACCCGCGCATCGCCGTCTGCCACATGTGCCGGTGGGTGTCGACCATCCCGGGCATGACGATCCCGCCGGAGGCGTCGATCTCGACGGTGCCGTCGGGCACCTCGAGGCGGTGTCCGACGGCCTCGATGCGCTCACCGACGACGAGGACGTCGGCATCGGTGAGCGTCGACCTGTGGTCGTCCATCGTGAGGACCGTCCCCTGGCGGAGCACGACCGGACGGCCGGGGTCGACTGCGGGCTGCGGTGCGCTGCTGGTGCCTACCATGACTGCTCCTCCCTGAGCGCCGATCGCACAGGCTCTACTTCCTGGTGCCGTAGGGAACGAGCATCTCAGAGGTCCTGACCAGAGCCAGTCCAGCGATTCCGATGAGGGGCAGAACCGTCAGCTGCCACAGCCCGGCACCGCTCCACCCGAGCTCGCCGACCAGCCGCGCGAACAGCAGGCCCGAGAACGCCGCGCCCACGTAGTAGGTGAGCATGAACAGCCCTGCCCCTCGCCCTACCTGCTCGGGCCGGACAGCACGCTGCATGGCGGTCGTGCAGTTCGTGAACAGGAAGCCGCTGGCGAAGGTACCGATCAGGAAGGCAAGCACATACTGAGCCGGTGGCGTGGTCGCCACCTGGTAGGCCAGGAACGTGCTGGCGGAGGCGCCGACGAAGCCGATGGCCAACAGCTTGCGCTGGTCGTAACGGTCGCCCAGCCATCCGGCCGGCAGCGCCATCATCGCCCCGAAGCCGGCCATGGACAGGGCGAACGCGGACTGCCCGTCGGTGAAGCCGTGCTGCTCCTGGAGGAACGTGGGATAGAGGCCGAGGAAGCCGTAGAACACCACTCCCGAGACGACACAGGCGACTCCCAGCCCCAGGGTGTTGCGGTTCAGCGGGCGCACGGGCACGTGGTCGAAGGCCTGCGTCGAGGATCCGGCCCGCCCCGTGATCGCCTCGGTCATCTTCTTCGACACGACGGTGGCGATGAGCACGGTCATCACCAGACCGACAACCGCGAAGACGTAGAACGGCCCGCGCCAGTCGCCCCACGCAGACACGACCTGCGTACCGACCAGCGGACCGAGGAAGACCCCGAGGCCGAACGCGACGCCGACGACACCTGCGGCGACAGCGCGCCGGTGGAAGAAGAAGGCACCGACGACCGCATACAGGGCGGCAGCATGGATGCCCTCCCCGACGCCGGAGATCAGGCGGTACACACTCATGTCGACGAAGCCGGAGGCGAGCGGAACCCCCAGCGTGCCGAGCGAGTAGGTGAGCACGGCGATCACGATGATGTTCCTGCGTGACAGCCGGTCGGCCAGGAAGCCACCGACCAACCCGGCGGTCGCAAGGCCCAGCGTGAACCCGGTCGCCAGCGTCCCACCCTGTTCCAGACTGAAGCCGAACTCGGCGCTGATGTCGGGCAGCAGGGGGTAGAAGATCTGCCTGTCCATCGCGTTGAGCATGTACGACAGGCACAACAAGCCGAAGCCGACGCCGACGACCGTCGGTGAGATCTCGTACCTTCGCCGCGTCGCCCTGTTCTCGACGTCTTCCTGCGGAACGCTGGTCACCTGGTGCTCCTCGAGGAGTCATGGAGACGTCCATCTGTCCGTCCTGCGGACAATCGTCCGTGATGCAGCAAAGTACGAGCCTGCCGACGCCCTGTCAAGAGGTTGGCGGCCGATCGCCGACCGATCGGCCACACCGGCACCCGCGGAGCGTCCCCTTTGTCCGCGCAGCGGTCACATGGTTGACTATGGGGACCCGAAACCCCCTGCCGGCACGTGCCAGGAGTGGTCGATGCCCCGCCGTGACGCTGACCCCGACTTCATCGAGTCCATCGCCCGTGGCCTCGACGTGGTCAAGGCCTTCGACGTCCACCGGCCGGTGATGTCCTTGACCGAGGTGGCCACCAGCGCTCGGCTCGCCCGCCCGACCGCGCGCCGGATACTGCGTACGCTCGAGTCGCTGGGGTACGTGCGTACGACCACGACCGGCGGCTACGCACTGACTCCTCGGGTCCTCGAGCTCGGCCTCACCTACGTGCAGGGGATGGGGTTGTGGGACATTGCGCGCCCGCACCTCGAGGCGCTCGTGGCGCAGACGCACGAGTCGAGCTCGATCGCGCAGCTCGACGGATCCGACATCGTGTACGTCGCCCGGGTGGCGGTGCCGAAGATCATCACCCTGGCGGTGCAGATCGGCACCCGCTTCCCAGCACCGCAGACGTCACTGGGCAAGGTCCTGCTGGCCGGGCTGGACGCGGACGAGCTCGACCGGGTGCTCGCCGAGCCCAGCCGCGCCGGGGTGGTCGCGAAGTGGCAGCCGAAGCGAGCCGAGCTCGATGCGGCGCTGCGCGAGGTGCGAGCACGGGGGTGGGCGTTGACCGACGAGCAGCTCGCCTCCGGCATCCGGTCCATCGCCGCACCGCTGCGTGACGGCTCGGGCCAGGTCATCGCCGCCATGAACGTCACGGTCCATGCCGCCGAGACGTCGGTACGGACTCTCACCCACGAGCACCTCCCGCTGCTGCTGCAGACGGCGAGTGCGGTGAGTGCGGACTTCGCGTCGTACGACGCGCTGCCGCGGGCGGTCGTCGAGCCGGACGTCTCCTGACCGGCTCGGCCCGCCGGACCTTGACACGGTCGCCAGAGGTCGACGATTCTGACAAGATCGGACAGTTGTCCGTATAACGAGCGAGGAGATCATGGCGGACGAGGCCCACCCGGACCCAACAGCGCCGCAGGGTCCGCTGGACGGCCTCCTGGTGGCCGACTTCTCCCGGATCCTCGCCGGGCCGTACGGCAGCATGCTGATGGCCGACATGGGCGCCGAGGTCGTCAAGGTGGAAGGGCCCAACGGCGACGACACCCGGACGTGGGTACCGCCGTGGAGAGGCGAAGAGTCGACGTACTACCTCGCCGTGAACCGGAACAAGCGGTCGATCTCGCTCGACTTCACCGACGCCGACGACCTGGAGCTCGCCCGCGAGCTCGCTGCCCGTGCCGACATCGTCCTGGAGAACTTCAAGCCTGGCGGTCTGGCCAAGTACGGCCTGGACTACGAGAGCGTGGCTGCGGCCAACCCTGCCGTCGTGTATGCCTCCATCAGCGGGTTCGGCTCCGGCGGAGGCGCGGCTCTGCCCGGGTACGACCTCATCGTCCAGGCGATCTCCGGACTGATGAGCCTGACCGGTGACCCGGACGGGTCGCCGTACCGTTCGGGCATCTCGGTCTTCGACGTGATGTCCGGCATGCAGGCCACGATCGGCGTCCTGGCCGCGTTGCGGCACCGCAACGAGACCGGTGCGGGCCAGCACGTCGAGGTCAACCTGCTCTCCACGGCGCTGTCCGGGCTGGTGAACCAGTCCGGTGCGTACGTCGCCGCTGACGTGGTGCCGTACCGCATGGGCAACGCCCACCCCAGTCTCTTCCCCTACGAGCCGCTGCCGACCGCTGACGGGGACCTCATCGTCACGTCCGGGAACGACACGCAGTTCGCGAGGCTGTGCAAGGTGCTCGGTGTCCCCGAGCTCGTCGACGACCCCCGGTTCAGCCGCAACCAGGACCGGACCGCCAACCGCGAGCAGCTGCGTCCGCTGCTCGTCGAGCGCCTGCGGACTCGCGGCCGGATGGAGTGGTTCCGCGACCTGCTGGCCGCCGGTGTCCCGTGTGGGCCCATCAACACGGTCGACGAGGGCGTCGCGTTCGCCGAACAGCTCGGCCTGGACCCCGTCGTCGAGGTCGGACAGGGCGATGCCGCGGTGCCCTCGGTGCGTAACCCGATCACGTTCTCGGCAACCCCGGCCCGTTACGACCTGCCGCCACCCGGCCTGGACGAGCACGGGGAGCAGCTGCGGGCCTGGCTGTCATCCCCACCCACCTGAACCGGGACGGGCGCGCACACCAAGCATCAGGAGGAACACACGGTGGACAAGGGCTCTTCATCGCCGCGGGCGCAGGAATACCCGACCTCGCTCGGAGCATCGGATGCAGAGTCGATCACCCTGCTGGGGCAGGACCTGGCGACCGACCTGATGGGCAAGGTGGGATTCGGTGAGCTCGCCTTCTGGATGGTCACCCAGCAACGCCCGACCCCCGCGCAGGTCCGGGTGTTCGAGGCGGTCCTGGTGGCCCTCGCCGACCACGGGTTCACGCCGACCGCCATCGCCGCGCGCCTCACCTACCTCTCCGCACCGGACTCCCTGCAGGGAGCCCTCGCGTCTGGGCTCCTCGGTGGTGGGTCACGCTTCCTGGGCGTCACCGAGGACAGCGGCCGGTTCCTCGCCGGGTTCCTGGCCGAGCACGAGGCGGACAGCCCGCGCACGCTCGAGGACGACGCCGCCTGGGACGCGCTGGCGTTGCAGGCGGTCCGGGAGGCGCGCGCCGCAGGACGCCTCGTCCCCGGGTTGGGCCACCCGGTGCACAAGCAGGAGGATCCGCGCACACCACGACTTCTCGCCATCGCCGCGGAGGAAGGTCTCAAAGGCCGGCACCTCCGGCTGTTCGAGGCCGTCGGCCGCGTGCATCCCGAGGTCCTCGGCCGGCGACTCCCGCTCAACGGCGCGGGGGTGTGCGGAGCAGCACTCGCCGACCTCGGCCTTCCGGTGGAGATGCTGCGAGGGTTCGCGCTGCTCGCGCGTGCTGCCGGGCTGCTCGGACAGCTCGCCGAGGAGGCCCGTCGGCCGATCGGCAACGACATCTACCTCTCCGTCGACCGACATGCGACGTACGTCGCCCCGTCACCGACTGACTGACCCTCATCGCCGAAGGAGCCACCATGGCCGAGATCGTCGCGGTCGTCGCCTCTACACATCACCCCTTCTACTACCGCGCGAGTAGGTCCACCGGCGACGAGCGCCCGCCGTTCGCCGACGAGTGGGTGGCGAAGATCGAGAGCTTTCGGGAGACGCTGACCCGAGCACGTCCCGACGTGCTCGTGATGGTGGGCAGCGACCACTTCCACCAGCTGTGGCTGGACAACATGCCGCAGTTCCTGGTCGGCAAGGCACCGTTCTACGACGCGAACTTCTACAACGAGGAACGCGAGTTCGGGCTTCCCCGGATGCTGCTCCCCGGCCACGAGGAGCTGTCCGCACACATCCTCCGCCAGGGGCTGGACGCGGGCTTCGACCTCGCCTTCAGCAACGAGCTGCGCATCGACCACAGCGTCACGTGTCCCATCATCACGCTGCGGCCGGAGGCCGATCTTCCGATCGTGCCCGTCTACACCAACATCTTCGCCCCGCCTCTGCCACAGCCGAAGAGGTTCGTCCAGCTGGGACGAGCGATCCGCGAGATCGTGGAGGCATGGTCGTCGGACCTACGGGTGGCGATCATCGGGACCGGACATCTGTCCCTCGAGCTGGGCGGACCACGACAGTTCGGCGAGCACGGCCCCGACCCCGAGTTCGACCGCAGGGCGGTCGACTGGATCGCCGGCGGTGACCTCGAAGGGTGCCTGGCGGAAGTGACGCTGGACAGCCTCCATGCACCCGGCAACGCTACCCACGGCTTCATGGACTTCATGCTGATGATGGGCGTCGCCGGGGAGAACGCCAAGGCCGACCACGTCGACAGCCTCGACCTATTCCACACGATGGAGGCCTACTTCACGTGGTACCCGAACGGAGTCCCGGCGTGAGCAGATATCTCGTCGACAAGTTCCTCTACACGATCGACCGCGACCCCGCGCTGGTCGAGCGCTACCGCGAGAACCCGCAGGGCACCGTGGACTGGTGGGAGGCGGAGTGCAAGGGCAGCATCCTCAACTGCGTCTCCGCCGAGGCCACCACCTGGCTGGAGTTCACCCCCGAAGAGCGCGACGCTCTCGCGCGGCACGACTACCCGACGCTGTTCGAGCTCGGCGCCCATCCGTTCCTGACGCTCACCCTTTTCATCGCCATGTTCGAGCGTGACCACGAGCCGCTGGGGTTCCAGAAGGAGTACGCCCGGCGGCTGGGGCACTTCACCCTCCCCTACCCCGACATCGCCACCTGAGACGCCGATGCGCGCCGCGCTGATCAAGAGCCACGGGCGACCGCCCATTGTCGTCGACCGGGGCGCACCGGCACGTGAGGACGGCTCCGCTCTGGTGAGTTCCACCGCGACTCCGATCACCCCGCTCGACATCCTGTGCGCCAGCGGTACGTCGTACTTCGGACCACCCCGGCTGCCGTACGTCCCCGGGGTGCAGGGAGTGGGCGTGGTCGAGGAGGCGACGGTCTGCCCGAGCGGGACGCGCGTCTGGTTCCCGACCGCAGCAGGGATGCAGCCGGGCGACGGCAGCATGGCCCAGCAGGTGCTGGTACCGGAGTCCGACCTGGTGGTCCTTCCCGACGAGGTCACCGACACCCTCGTCGCAGCGTTGGGACTGTCGGCGATCGCAGGCTGGATGTCCCTGACCTGGAAGGCCGCGTTGCGACCGGGTGAGCAGGTGCTCGTCCTCGGCGGTGGCAGCATCGTCGGCCAGGTCGCGATCCAGGCCGCTCGGCTGTGCGGCGCGCGCCGGGTCGTGGCGGCGTGCCGGTCCAGCCGCGCGCACGACCGCGCCGCCGAGTGCGGCGCGCACGCAGTCGTCACGGTGTACGACCACGACCTCCCGGACGCGCTCGAGGCCAGGATCGCCGACGCCTGCGACGGCGACGTCGACGTGGTGGTCGACCCGCTCTGCGGAGTGCCGGCCACGGCGGCGTTGCGACTCCTCGCCTCCGGCGCCAGGTTCGTCAACCTGGGCGGCTCCGCAGGGGAGTCCGCGACGTTCGCCTCGGCGACATTACGCAGCCGCCCGGCCGCCGTACTCGGCTACACCAACAACGAGCTCGGCATGGAGCAGAAGCGACAGGCGCTGTCCGAGCTGCTCGCACACGCGGCGAGGGGGCGGCTCTCGGTCGACCATGACGTCGTACCCCTTGACGACCTTCCCGAGGCCTGGGACCGGCAGGTTCACGGCGCCGCTCCCCGCCGCATCGTCGTCACGCTCACGTGATCATGTCGGGTGTGAAATCGTCGAGTGGCGCAATATGGTCGGTTCGCCAGCCGCAAACCAGCCATTTCGCGCCACTCGATGCGATGACCGGCGAGACCTGAGAGGACGCCATGACACAGCCGGACCTGACCGCCCTCGAACGAGACCGGTCGCGGATCCGGTCGACGTACCTGCGCGACTCGAACCGTCCGTCCTCCTCCGCCCGTGGCCTGCACCACTGCGCGCTGCTGTGCGCCGACGTCGAGCGGACGGTGCGCTTCTACCAGGAGGTGCTGGAGTTCCCGCTCACCGAGATCATCGAGAACCGCGACTACGCCGGGTCAAGCCACTTCTTCTTCGACATCGGGCACGACAACCTGCTGGCGTTCTTCGACCTGCCCGGTCTGGACCTCGGGCCGTACGCCGAGGTGCTCGGAGGCCTGCACCACATCGCCATCTCGGTGGACCCGGG